>DDBO01000202.1 GCA_002332755.1 Bacteroidales bacterium UBA2030
TGCCCCTTGATTACGTTTCGGGTATCGTTGAGAGCAAAGACGTATAAGTTATTGTTATTAATAAAGATAGCAAGGGCAAGAGTGTCGTATAATTCTTTGGCAACGTAATGAAGAGCTTTTCGGTTTCCTGCAAAATCAATAGAAGACCAGGATGTTACAGGCCAACAGTCGTTGAGCTGCCAATAGAGCGATCCCATGCATCGCGGCCTCGATGCTCTTTGGGCAGCTATTCCCAATCCGACGCCCCTGGCTTGAATAAGTTGCGTCAGATAAATATATTCTTCAACAGAAACTGGTTCAACTCCTTCTCTTTGCAGATATGCAGCAATGGTTTCGAAACCTGTGGGATGCTTTTGATGGCAACGTAATTGAGGAGAGAATAAAGTATCTGCAGTATTGGGCTGAAACATACGCAGAGTGGAAATTTCCGGCATGGCCTGGAAGCCAAATTCGCTCATAAAGCGGGGAACTTTTTCGAGGTATTTTTCGAAGGGTTCCTTTCCCCACCAAACGCCCCAATAATGGGAATCGCCTGCAGTCATGCTTTCAGGTCTTCCCCACCCCGTTTGTGGTGAGGAACTTACATACGGAACATTAGGACACCATTGCCTTACCACTTCTGGTAAAATTTCATGAAAAAGGCGTGTATAATGTTTCCAAATAGTGTCCTGCAACTCAGGGCTCATACCGTATTGCTTTTGATAACCCCAATTATGCCAGGCTTCGTCCGATTCGTTGTTTCCACACCAAATAACCACGGATGGGTGTTGGCGCAATCTTTTTACCTGATCCACGGCCTCCATACGGGCATTTTCAAGGAAATCATGCGTGCCAGGATAAAGGGCGCAGGCAAACATAAAATCCTGCCAAATCATTATACCAAGACTATCCGCAAGTTCATAGAAATATTCATTTTCATAAATGCCTCCACCCCATACCCTAAGCATATTCATATTGGCAAATACAGCTTCACGCATTACCTTGCGATAATGCTCCGGAGTTACTTCAGGCGGGAAACTATGAGAAGGGATATAGTTGGCACCTTTGGCGTAAACCGGCACACCATTCAGCTTAAAAAAGAAAGATTCGCCGTAATCATCAGAATTGCGAACAAGCTCAACCGTACGAATACCATGAGTCAAAGATTGGGTATAAACCCATCCGGATGAAGACTTAACTTCCAATCGCCAGTGATAGAGAAAAGGTTCTCCCAAACCATTGCACCACCAAAATTTTGGTCGGTAAATGTTAAAGGGAATTTTAAATTGACTTTCCCCTTCACCAGTCGAGATTACGCTCTGCACAATAGGCTGTCTTTCGCCCTCAGGTTTCAGACTGACCGTAATTTTTTCTCCCTTTGGGAGGTCAGAATCAATTGAAAGATGAAGACTTAAGGAAGCTATTTCAGAAGTAATACTGTCGTTGCTTATCCATACATCGCCTACACTCATTTTACCTGATAGCTGAAGATAGACAGGTTTCCAGATTCCACAGGTAATGAAACGCGGCCCCCAATCCCATCCGAAATGATAGGCGGCCTTGCGTGATGTATTCCATCTTCCGCCCGGTAAAGGATAACCTAAAGCAACAGAATCGGTCAGAAACTTTTGCAAAGCCGACTTAAACCGAACTTCAATTACATTTTTACCAGGAAGAAGTTTGTCTTTAACATCGACCTTCCAGGTTCGGAACATATTGTCAGCATCTATAATTTTTTTCCCGTTGAGGAAAACTTCGGCCCATGTATCCAGCCCTTCAAAAACCAATTCCTGACGGTGCCAGCGCTTCCAATCGTTATGGGCTTCAAATGAAAGGCGATATACCCAGTCTTTTTCACCAATCCATTGAAGGTCTTTTTCATTACAGCCATAAAAAAGCTCAGGAATTTCACCAGCCTTCAATAAATCGGTGTGAACGACTCCGGGAACCTTCGCAGGCAGCCAATGTGCTTTGCCTGCCTCGCTAAACTGCCATCCTTCATTGAGTGGAATCTTCTCTTGTGCCGAATACTCACGGTTGCATGCCGAGCTAATAATGGCTAACAATATCGCAAATATCAAGACCTTCCTGTTCATACGGTATATTACAAAGGATAAGCGTGACTTATTTTTGATTCTTGAATAGCAAATGCATAAGCACCTAATGCAACAGCCGTGCTTGTTCCCAATATACTTCTTCCGATGATGTTAATTTTTCCGGGGAAATAGTTAACTATGCGATTACTAAAGGGAACCTTGACTTTCTTTAAATCTCCTGAAGACAAACAATCCAGTGCTTCAGGGTCTTCGTAATTAATGGCCTTACTTACCAGATGAACCATTTGTCGGCCATCATCTGTCGAATAATGTCCGTTAATTTGCTCAAACATGTGAGGGGCAAACAGGGGCCAGGCATTGGATAACCCACCACCAATCACAACGGGTGCATCAAGCAAAGTAATGGCATTAACCAGGGCAGTACCTAAAGCTTTTCCAAAAATCTCAAAAGAACTAAGAGCAGCTGCTTTATTGCCTTGTTTTTCACCTGTAGCAATTCGATAAACATCATGGGGTGAAAGACCTTCAAGCAGTTCACCTCCGTTGCGATAGTACTCCCGAATGATAGCTCTGGCACTTATATTTTCTTCGGCATAATTCTTTGGATTAAAAGCATTCTGGGTGAGGCAAATTTCTGAGGCTGCACCATTTTCCCCCAAATATAAATTACCATCTACCACAAGACCTCCACCAAAACCTGTCCCCAGTGTTACTCCAAAAAGATGTTTATAACGCCGGCTACTACCAATTTTCTCAAGGCGTTTGTTGAGGGCGGGTAAGAATCCGTAACGAGCCTCTCCGTACACAAACAAATCACCATCATTATTAATATAAACAGGGATTTGAAAATGCTCTTCGAGCATAGGGCCTAAAGCCACACCGCCCCTGAAGGCAGGCAGGTTGGCCAGGTCGCCGATAATGCCGTTGCGATAATCGGCCGGACCAGGAAAGGCAAAGCTGATGGCATATGGAGGAATTGGCAGTGCCTTACTAACCTCCTCAAACCCTCGAATTATTGTATTTAGGCAGAGGGTTAGATCGTGACCATTGGAGGGAAGGTGAACTGGTCTAACTATTTCTTTCCCGTCATGAATAGCAGAAAACACAAAGTTTGTGCCCCCTGCATCAAGAGTCATTACAACTTTATCGTTGGCATTTATTGTCATAAACAATTAGTAATTAATTATTTATATTATTTGGGGTTTTTTATTAACAGAATTCTATGGCTTGCTTCTCTACATGAAGGTTATATCGAGACAATCTAAATTATTCATAATTATATATTTAACTTAATGGTTTACCAAGAATTTAGTGAAGTTCGCCGGTTTGAATCCTTGGCCAGATTTAACCATAAAAGAGAAAACAGAAAACAAGTAACTGATAAAAGATTTAGGAAAATTCAAACACATGTAATCCTAAAACATTCATCAGCCTTAGGCTTTATCCGTTAGTATTCCGAATTTCACGTTGCCGGGCAATGGCTAGAAAAAGGAGATAAATGAGGCAAGCGGCGGGGACCAAAAATCCCGTCATTATATTATAATCAGCAAAAAAGCCAGTAATAGGAGGAATAAAAGCACCTCCAACAATAGCTGTGACCATAAGCCCTGAGAGTTCATTTGCTCTTTCAGGCATGCGATCGACTGCAATGCTGAAAATCAAGGGGAAAATATTGGCAAATCCCAACCCGATAATAAAAATTCCGGCAAAAGCAAAAATCGTACTGCCCAAAAATAGCATAAGCATGCCAGCTAAAGAAAGCATGACAGTTATTAACAAAAAGAGAGCAGGTCGAAGGAACCTCAGAATAAAGGAACCCGTTAATCTACCCAGAAAAATAGGAAGGAAAAACAGAGCCCATGAGACCCACAATCCAAGTTCTTGTATTCCATAGACTTTGTCCATAAGGATAGGCGTCTGGGCGCTCATCGATACTTCGGCGCCAACATACAGGAAAATACCTAACACCATGGCAGCTACAAAGGGATGAGCCAGAAGTTTTAGACTGCTTGCGAATGAAGCAGGTTTGGAATCAGGGTCACGTTTTTCTTCAATTTTTACATATTTCACCCACAAAAAGGTAATCAACACGATCAAAGCGTAGACCGGAAACAAGATCGTCCAATCGAGGCCAAACCATAAGGAGACGGCTGGGGGTAAGAGGAATCCCAACGAAGAGCCGATGGCTTTTATCGACTGCCCCAATGAGAGGTTGGCTGAATAAGTACCTTCAGGTGAAACGTCGCGCATGATGGGATTACCCGAAACCTGAAGGGTTGTGGCACCAGCCCCAAGAAGGAAAATAGAAATAAAAAGAGCAGGCAATTTCAAAGCATTAGATTCTCCCAATTCGGGCACTCGGCCATACATTCCAAACAAAATGGGCACCATTAGCCCAATGAAGGCAATCAAGAGACCCTTGGTTAATAGAGCTTTCTTTCCTTTTTTATCCTGAAGTACTCCAAGGGGGATAGATAAAAGTCCAAACATTATAAAACCACTCGTGGTTAGCAAAGAAGCCACAAAGTTAGAAACTTCAAATGAGGTTTTAACCAAAGATACGAGGGGACCAACCACGTCGCCGAACCCCATGGCCAGAAATGCAAAAAAAATGGGCAAGGTCTTGTTCTTTAGCATAATCAATGAGTTTTTACAGATGATTCGCGAATTATAATATCAACGGGTAGATAAACGCTTCGTTCGTGCAGAGGGATTGTCTCCTTTCTTATTTGTTTCAACAGCAGTTGAAATGAATTTTCGCTGATTCGGTCAACAGGCTGTTCTATGGCCGAAATGGAGGGATGTGTATAGGAAAAATAGACAAGGTCGTCGAAACCAATGAGAGCCACTTCCTCAGGGATACGAATGGAAAGCTTACGCAGATATTTTAAAGCAATCGAAGTAAGATTGTTGTTGAGGGTAAAAATAGCCTCAGGTAAGTCGCCAGATTGGTATATACGTTGTAAGCCATCTTTAACAGCATTCTCAAGGTCATGGAATGGGGCCCTGATGTGCCATTTAGGTGCAAGCTCAAGGCCCGCTTCCGTAATTGCTGATTCAAATCCCTTAATACGCTCGTTGATAGTAGAAATATGTTCCGGAGTAATGCTTATTACAGCGAATCGCTTGAAGCCCTGGGATAAGAGATGGCGTGCAGCCAGGCGGGCTCCCCCAAAGTTGTCGACAGTAACATTTACGGATTGCATTTCGGCAAAAGTTCGGTCGATAAGTACATGGGGAAAGCCCTCCTGGGTGAGCCTATTGAAATACGTAGCATTTTCCTGCGAAGACGAAATGATTATACCATCCACCTTTCGGCCTCTGAGTAGCCGGATTTGTTCTATTTCTTTCTCGACCTTTTCATCCGTACTACAAATAACCACACTATAACCATTGTTCCATGCATAGTCTTCTATTCGGCGGGCAATCCGGGCGTAGAAGAGGTTGGATATATCAGAAACTATTAGCCCAATGGTACGCGTTTTTCCTGTGCGAAAACCTTGCGCCAAAATATCGGGTTGATAGTTCAGCTCACGGATTTTCTCCCTAACCCTCTCCTGTGTCTCGCGGCTTATGCCATGGTCATCGGCCTTATCGTTTAGCACCAGCGAAACCAGAGTTTTGGAAACACCCAATTGCCGAGCAATCTCTGCTATTGAAACTTTTTTAGTCATAGTATGTGCAAAAATATAAAATTTTATTACTAAAACGGTTTAGCTAAATTATTTTTATAATTTTTGCAAAGATTCCTCCAAAATTTTCGACATCACCTTGTAACCCTCCAGATTTGGATGAACGCCATCGTAAGTTAACTCTGGCTTTAATCCGCCATTTCCATCGTTCATGCAGGTATAAAAGTCAACCCAGATAATATTATGCTGCATGGCATAATCTTTAAGCATGGCGTTGAGTTTGGCGATTTTACCTGCGGGCTTTAATCCTGGACGCCAGGGATAATCAGCAGCGGGTAATACAGAGCAAAGTAAAACTTTTATGCCGTTTGACCGTGCTAATTCAGCCATTGAAAAAATATTTCCTGCAATTTCGGGAAGCTCAGCGGGTCCTGTATTTCCAGCTATGTCGTTGGTTCCGGCAAGAATGACAACTGCATAGGGCTTTAACTGAATCACGTCCTGCCTGAACCTTACCAACATCTGAGGGGTAGTCTGCCCACTGATGCCACGGTTAATATAGGGCTTATCGGCAAAGAACTCCGGGTAAATCGCCGACCAGGCCTCGGTGATAGAATTTCCCATAAAGACGATTCTTTTTTCTTTTTCCATAGGTGGACCTACCTTCGTGTTTTCATCAGCGTAGCGCTTCAATTGGGCCCAGTCCTGTGCCAGCATTGTTGAAACTGTAAGAAAAACAATCGACAAACATAATATTGTTTTTTGCATAGCAATTGTTTTTCGCTAATTAACAGAAATTTCGCTTACGAAAAGCCAACAATCCTGACCCTCACCCGAATGACCTACAGGGCATGTTCCCCGGTTTTTTAATGTGACTCTAATATACCGGCACTTACCTTTATAGCGATTAGTCTCAAAGAATTTTATCTCAGGATTGGCAGTTTGCCAGGGGTAATCGCTAACAATCTCATCGACCTTAAGCCAGTTTTCACCATCGTCAGAAACTTCGAAAATAACCCTGACAGGATAAAAAATCCACGAATTGGCATTTTGTAGAGCATCTGCACGTATATGCTTAATTTTCTCTGTTTTTCCCAAATCAAATGTTATCACGGCATCCGTCCCCAAAAAACCCTTCCATTGGCCATCTGTAAAACTAATCGTTCCCCAAATGCCATTGCACAGCCCTGTGGAACCCCCGCCATCGTATTTGCTGGAGTTAGGATAAAGCAAGGCAGTCTTTGCTCCAAAGGCCTTATGCAAGTCGTATTGCCTTGTAATAACTGCTCCTAGACGTTTTCCTTCTTGAAAAACCGCTGCTTTAATTGAAGCAGAACGATGCAACACAATTTTTTGGGTGTATAAAGTTGAGGAAGGACCTGGTTCCTTACCATCCAATGAATATCGAATTTCTCCATAGGGTGCTTCTGTAACCAATTCTATCTCTAACTGTTTTCCCGGTAGATTAACTACTGGTTTAAAATTCACCTGAAAAGCACTACGCGAATAGTTAATTCCTAATTTTTCATATCTATTTAATTGATTTTTAAGCCTCCGGGAGAAGCTTTCCCAATTTTTCTTTTCGACAGGCGACCATAGAACTTCTGAAAGGGCTGCCAATCGAGGGAAAATCATATACTCCACATGCTGAGGGTTAGGCATAAACTCAGTCCATACATTAGCCTGGGCTCCCATTATAAAAGATGCCTCAACAGAATTCAAAACAGAAGGAACAGGTTCATATCCGTAAACTTTTTTCAATGGAGTATACCCTCCAATGGCTAACGGCTCCACTGCAGGATCACCTTGATAATGATCGAAATAACAATGGCTACCCGGGGTCATTATTACATGATGGTGCTGGCGGGCAGCTTCAATCCCTCCTTCCTCGCCTCTCCACGACATCACCACGGCATTGGGTGCAAGACCGCCTTCCAATATTTCATCCCAACCAATCAGAATGCGTCCGTGCGCATTCAGAAATTTTTCAATACGGCGTACAAAATAACTCTGAAGCTCGGCCTCATCTTTCAAACCTTCGGCTTTAATTCTTGCCTGACATTTGGCACATCTTTTCCACTCGGTTTTGTCCGCTTCATCTCCTCCAATGTGAATATATGTGCCTGGAAACAAGTCCATTACTTCCGTCAGAATGTTTTCTAAAAACACAAAAGTGCTATCGTTTCCAGCACAATAAATATGACTTAAGGGCCACACCCCACCCGGAGTTACTCCTTCGTTTTTTCCTGTACATGAAAACTGAGGATAGGCCGAAAGGGCTGACATTACATGTGCAGGCATTTCGATCTCCGGAATAATAGTAACGCCACGCTCTTGGGCATATTCAACGATTTTTTTTACTTCCTCTTGCGTGTAAAATCCTCCGTAAATTCCCTTGGCCTGGTCTTCTTTTCCTGCACGTTCGTCCCATGGCAAATGTTCCAGATTTGGTCTCCAGGCACCGACAGAGGTTAACTTGGGATATTTTTTAATTTCCAATCTCCATCCCTGATCGTCCACCAAATGCCAGTGAAAAACATTTAATTTGTGCATAGCCATGTAATCCAGCAATTTATAAATAAAGGAAGCAGGCATAAAATGTCGGGAAACATCCAGATGGAGTCCTCTGTATCCAAAACGGGGATAATCGGTTATTTCGCAGGAACTAACCTCTCCATTCCCGGATTGTACCAATTGTGCCAGGGTTTGTATTCCATAAATAATCCCTTGACGGGAATTGGCTCTTAGGCGTATTACCTCAGGCTGAACTTCGAGAAAGTAACCTTCGGTACCAATTTCCGGGTTATAAGGCTTCTCGGCACTAATGACTACCGTATTTTTTTGATTCTCCGAAAAAGCAATCTTGCGCGTCATCAGTTTATAATCAAGCCAATTCTGCAACTGCTCCGCCGCATATTCCGCAAGGCCAATCCATTCCTTTTCGGTAGTTACAATTTGAACCCGGCTATTAAATCGGAAATTTCCCTCTCCTGTTATTAATTTTACAGGTGCAGGAATCACAGATACTTCGCCACTTCCTTGGGCAATTACAGATAGATTAACTACCAAAACGGCAAAAAGCAAAACCAATCTTCTCATATCTAATAATTATTTATAAGTGAATTAATTAAAAAAAATATTGCAATTAAATACATATGTAATAGTTCCAAAAAACGCCATAAAGCTAAACTTTTAAATTGATGACTTTTAGATTAGGCATTCAAAACACCTCAAATTTCCTTTTTATATACAAAAACACAAAATCAATCCATTAACAAATCCAAAACCCAGAACCTGAAACCCTGAACTTGGAACTTGGAACACGGAACCTGGAACCTGGAACCCGGAACTTGGAACCTGAAACATTTA
>DDBO01000207.1 GCA_002332755.1 Bacteroidales bacterium UBA2030
TAATTTTGCAGGTAAATCAGCCCGGTGTGTACACCCTTGATACAGCTTACAACGCTTTGTGTGCCGGTAATACACAGGGACAGGCGCAGGTGTTTGTCTGGCCTTCTCCTCAACCCAATCTGGGCAATGATGTCACTGCATGCGAAGGGGACGAGGTAGTGCTTGACGCAGGCGCCGGATTTAGTTCGTATTTATGGAGCACGGGAGATAATACCCAAACTCTTACTGTTACCAAATCCGGTGAGTATTCCGTAATAGTTTCCGATTCCAACAGTTGTCAGGGTGCCGACACGGTTAGCGTGTCTTATCTGCCCAAACCATCTCCGAAGATTATTTATCATCATTAAACTAAAATTAAAAATCGATAATTATGAAATTCAAAAGCTTATTTCTGATGGTAGTATTGTTTACCTGGCTGGGAAAAGCATTTTCCGGCACGGAACCTGTACTGCTTAATCCCTTATCTTCTCCTTTTTATATGGAAGATGGAGAGTTTTTGGGTACCCTCGGGGTGATGTGTGGCGAGAGCGGTACAGTTGCCATCACTACAGATGAAGGTCTTACATGGAGTCTAAAGCACCTCGCTCCATATGTTACACTTAAACAGGTGATTATTGAAGATGCCAATACATTTTGGTTGCTGAGCGATTCCCTGCTTTATAAATCGACCGATGGCGGGAATACCTTCGATATCCTTTATTCAGCAGCCACAGGTGAAAAATTGATCCGCCTGCGCATCGAAGGGACACAAGCCTGGCTGCTTTCTTCAACCGATAGTCCTTTGCAGCAGAGCATTATTACCAAGAACAATACCGACTGGAGCACGACTCCGCAAACCATTGCTTTGTCGTTTTATCCTGCTCTGGATTTTGAGCTGACGGGCACTGACGTGGCGCTCGTAATAACTAACGGTGCTGTTTATAAAACTGTTGATGGTGGTTTAAGTTTTTCTTTAATGTATACCATCAGCGAGTATGAATCCTTTTCAACTATCCGAAAAAAGGACAATAATGTGGTTTTTATCGGAGGCATGAGCTACGGCGGAAAGAAAACGGGTCAGGGCAGAGTGGACAGTTGGTCTGTTATTTGGAAAACAGTAAATGGAGGCATTACCTGGAGTCAAAAAAGTTTAGGGCCCGACCTTACCTATTCTTCTCAACCCAATAAAATTTCCACGCTGAGCTCGGGTATTGTCCTTGTTGGGTTGACGCAATCTGGAGAAGGCAGCAGTCTCTGGCCTGCCGCGATTTCGTTTGACGAAGGTGTAAACTGGTCTGGTTTCATTACCGACAGTGCTTTTAATATGGCCAATTTCGAAGTTCTGAAAAAAGCATGGGTTATGGCTTCAGCAAATTATTTCTGGACGTATGAGCAAAAAATAATGCATACATTGTTTTATTCTGGTACTTATCTTAATTTGGCCACTCACGACCCTCTGGTAGTCCGACGCATAAACGACATTGCAAATCCCGGAATGTTTTCTTCATTGAATAAAACTTTTCTGTCAGTCGGATTTTATTATGATCAACTCCTGGTATCCGAAGATTTTGGAGTTTCATGGAATTCAGCTGCTATAGCAGAGGATTCCTTTCTGGATAGAATTGCGTTTTCATCGGACGGGCTTCATGGTATGGTGACAGCCACACACAGGACATATTCAACTTCTAATGGTGGCAATACCTGGACGAAACATTCTCATTTCGACCCCCAATGGCCCAGCATAGTTTCACTCAGTTATCCGGTGCCTTCGGTAGCTTACCGTCTGGTGTCGGATTATATTGATCCGGATATTTATTATCTTCAGAAATCGGTTAATGAAGGGGCGAGCTGGACGTATTTGCAGCTACCCGGAGAAAACATAAAGGTAATGAAGTTTACCTCTGCTTCACGGGGATACTTATTTGGCGGTGATAATCAGACAGGTTCCGGAGGGTTTTATCTGACCACTGACGGAGCTGCAACCTGGACCTGGTATCCTTTGGCAATAGATGAAATTATCCTTGCTGATGTGCCTTATGATTCCCTTGCCTATGTGGTTACTTCCGACAACAAGTTCTATAAGTTATTGATTGGCTCCACAGGGGTTTCGGTGGAAGAGATCGCGATTCCTCTGGGAATAACCCTTACAGGATTTGATTTTTCGGATGCCCTGCATGGGGTACTATTGGGCGAGGATGAATGGTTTACCCATGTTTATTGGACCAACAGCGGAGGCGCAGCATGGAATGAATGCGCTACCTGGCTGCCCAAAGGGCTGAATCAGGTAAAGCTCATAAACAATTTTCTCAACGGGTATGTTTTGGGGAGGGACAATATTCTGGTGATGCTCGATGATGCTATGCCTCTGAGCCATGAGGAGAATAATGCAGCGAAACTATCGGTATATCCAAATCCTACAAACCGCTACCTGATTTTCGATGCAGGTATTAAAAGTGCTCGCATCGAAATCTATAATGAAACGGGTCTGCGGGTAATGTCTTCAGAGGTTGACCTGCCCACCAGAATTCCAGTGCAGCAACTTAAAAAAGGACTCTATTTTTATCGGATAACATTTGATAATCAAAGTTATACAGGTAAATTTTTAAAAATTGATTGATTTCTCTGAAAAAAAAGAGAGGCTGCACATGTAAACGGGCAGCCTCTTTTTATTGGTTGAAAATTAAAGTTTTAAAGCTGAATTTGTTATTTTATTCTTAATCTCAAACCAGTTACAGAAAGTTATTTCTCTTTTCCTTTAACAAATTTTGTGGTTTTCAGTACATTACCCTCCTGAGAATATTCTATCCATTTGCCATCCTTTTCTCCATTAAGATAATTACCGCTTACTTTTACTTTGCCGTCGGGGTAAAATTCCTGGTATTCTCCTTCAAGAATACCCTTTTTGTAATTTTCTATTTTTTCGAGTTGTCCGTTTTTATCATAGGTTTTTTGCAGTCCGTCGAGGTCACCGTTGGTGTAATTGTATTCTGCAGCAAGTTTTCCATCCTGATAAAACCATTTGCTGGTGCCATGGCGCTGGCCATTCACATAATACGATTCTTCCTGAGGCTTGCCATTTTCATAATAAATCTTTTTCAAGCCCCAGGGCTTACCTTCCTTGTACCATTGTTCAACCTGAGGCCTTCCTCCGGGCATATAATTAATAGAAAGACCATCCAAAAGGTCGTTCTTAAAATATTCTTCAACAATTAGATAACCCCTACGATCGATTTCCAGTCTCAGTCCATTGCGCTTACCCTGTTGATATTCTATTACTTCATTAATAAAACCCTGGGAGTGATAAGTTCGCCAGGTGCCTTCTTTCAAACCATCCTTGTAATTACCCTTCTGCCACTGGCGGTTTACAAGTTCTTCCCAATATCCTTGTTTCAACCCCTTGCTGTCAGTCTGGTTTTTTGATGGGGATTCCACTTCTTGCGACCAGATAACGGTGCTTACGGCCAATAAAGAAAGCAACATCATTAATCTTTTCATGACTTTAGGATTTTATGAATTAAGGTTTTTTACTTGTCCAAAGAGTTCGTAAAGGTCGGCTTTTTCGATGAAAACAGAATAAAATGAACCTGTCTGTAATAGCCCTTGTGAGACAGGAATAAGTACTTCGTTGTCTATTTCCGGAGAATCGTAAATGGTGCGGCCGACATACCATTCTCCTTCTATTTTATCAACAAGCACCTGCATGGTTTTTCCGATAAGTGCCTGGTTTTTTTCAAGACTGATTTCACTTTGTCTCTCCATGAGCAGGCTTGCCCTTTCCTTTTTAATTTCTTCGGGAACATCGTCGGGGAGTCCGGCTGCAGGGGTTCCTTCCTCCTCGCTGTATGTGAATACGCCCACTCTTTCGAAGCGGGTTTGTTCGATAAACTCCAGTAATTCTTCGAATTCTTCCTGTGTTTCACCCGGATATCCTACAATAAAACTGGTACGCAGGGCAGCCTGAGGCAATACATCTCTGAACTTTTGAATCAGTTTAAGGGTATCTTTTTTGCCAATGCCTCTGCGCATGGATTTCAGGATACGATCGCTGATGTGTTGCAAAGGAATATCGAGGTAGGGGAGAATGTTATCCCTTTCCGCCATCAGGTTCAATAAATTCTCGGGAAAGGCTGCCGGGAAAAGATAATGCAAACGAATCCACGGGAAGAGACCTGAGTCGGATAGTTCTCTGACGAGTTCGGTAATCATAGGTTTACCCTGGGAATCTATTCCATACCAGGTGAGGTCTTGCGAAATCAGCAGTATTTCCTTTACACCTTTTTGGGACAGCCATCTGGCTTCTTCCATGATTTCTGGAATAGGACGCGAGACATGCTTTCCCCTTATGCCGGGTATGGCACAAAAGGAACAGTGGCGACTGCAGCCTTCGGCAATTTTCAAATAAGCATAATGAGAAGGTGAAGCCAGCTTACGGCCGGGAAAAGGCCCCTCGTAATAAGGATTGCCAATAAAATCCAGGATTTTGTCTTCATCGTTCACCCCAAACCAGGCATCCACCTCGGGAATCTCTTCTTTTAATTCTTGGAGATAGCGCTGTGCCAGGCAACCCATCACAATTACCTGCTTTACCTTACCTTGTTCCCTGGCCTGCAGGGCATCCATTATGGCGTCGATCGACTCGGCCTTGGCGTCTCCAATAAAACCACACGTGTTGATTATCAATGTGTCGGCTTTGCGCCCCAATCCATGGCCCACATCATGGCCTCCTTTGGCCAATCTCCCAAGCAGCCTTTCGGAGTCAACCTGATTTTTAGCACATCCAAGTGTAACTATTCGAATTTTATTTTTTGCCATTTCTGGAGTTGTTTAGGTGAAAATAGTGGGCAATTTGCCTCTCTACCTGGTTTACTTCGGCCAGAATTTTTTCGGTGTCGAGGGTTAGCATTTGACGCCTGCGCATGACAATCCTTCCGTTGATTATCACCGTATCGACATCGGTGGGATGCATACTATAAGCAAGGGTGGAATAAATATTATAAATGGGCTGAAGGTGAGGTTTATTGAGGGATATGAGGATGATATCCGCAGCTTTTCCCGGTTCGAGAGAACCAATGATGTCACTAACGCCCAATACACGGGCTCCGCCTGTGGTAGCCATGTAAAGGGCTTCAAATGCGTTAATAGCCTCAGGATTTCCTGTCATCATTTTAGACACCAGTGAGCTGTGTCTCCATTCTATGGGTATTGCCAGATTATTGTTGGAGGCCGGACCGTCGGTACCCAGCCCGGTAATTATTTTTTCTTTCAGGTAGTCGGGTATAGGTGCAAAGCCGGAAGCCAGCTTGAGATTGGCAGAATGATTATGAGCAATACGGACGCCTGCTTCTCTTAACCGGGAATAATATTCGCTGGGAACATGCACCATGTGGGCTGCAATGAGTTTATCATTTAGCAACCCTACATTAGACAGGTGGTCGATAGGATGTACGCCAAACGACTTTTGGCAATCTTCCACTTCTTGACGGGTTTCGGCCAGATGAATGTGCACCGGAAGATGATAATCAGCAGAAAGCTTGGCGATTTTTTTAAGTGTGGAGGGTGAAACAGTGTAAACGGCATGAGGTGCCAGGGCTACTTTAATCAAAGGGTCGTTCGAATAATGGGATGCTAATTCAAGGGCAAAGGCAATGGCATCGTCGGGGTTGGGAAAATGTGGGGTTTTGAAATCGAGGATGCCTTCTCCCAGCAGCACCCTCATTCCGGCTTGCTGGCACGCCAGGGCAACTTCATCTTCGAAGAAATACATGTCGGCAAACATCACTGTTCCGGCAGCAATCATCTCAAGCAACGCCAGACGTGTACCCAGGGCAACATTCTTTCGGTTCATAAATGCGGCTTCCGAAGGCCAGATAAAATTTTCGAGCCATTCCTTCAGAGGAAGGTCGTCGGCAAAGCCCCGCATCAACGACATGGCTGCATGTGTATGGCAATTGATAAATCCCGGCATGACCGCCATCCCCCGGCCATCCATTACCTCATCCCACCCCTCAAGGTTTACTTCTTCGGCCGGTCTAATAAACGTAATTAGTCCATCAACCACTCCTATGCTGTGATGAGGAAGTACCCGGGGTTGGTCGCCCATGGTCAGAATCAGCCCATCGTGAATGAGCAATCGTTGTTTTTTATTCTTCAAATTCACTTTCCTTTACCTCAATTTTAACAATTTCATATCCTTTCCAGACCTCTTTGGCTGCATGAATGATTCCGGTGAAAACACTCACCATCCCTAAAAGAAACAGCAACAAAGCAAGAGGCTGAGCAATTTGCGTGTCGACAATATAGCTTGTACCAATAGCTAAGCTGCTTAACACAAACATGGCTACTGCAATCGTATAGAAGAAAACAGTGTTGCGGATGAGTTTCAGGCGGTATTCAAATTTCCCTACTTGCAGACGAATGGAATTCAATCTGCGCATCTGAAATTCATCCAGGGTTTTGGCAAAATAACCCGGAATGAGCCTGCGTTTTTCCTCTTCAAGGGCTCTGATGCGATTGACAACAATGCCGTATTTGTTGTGTATTCCCAAAAGCAGTAATCCACAAGCCGAAATCATCAAGCCTGGGGCCAACATGGCCTGAATCAGGTTTACGGAATTCAGTTCAAACATGTTTGTATATTTTTTTGGTTTGCAAAGATACTTACAAGCTTTTTCTTACAAGGGTATTTCCATCACTCGCATACTTCAGCTTGGAGGTAATGGCATGAAGATTTTTCGATAAACTGGCGATGTGCAAAACATGATAGCTTTTGTATACCTAATTGGGGAATCTGTGTAATTTTGGCTGAGAAAAATTCTCATAAAAGAGTAAATGAAAACTCACCATAAAATTATTATCGGAGACAGCCGGCAAATGAATGAATTATCCGATAATTCAGTTCATTTGGTTATTACATCGCCACCTTATTGGCAGTTAAAAGACTACGGAACAAATAATCAAATCGGCTTCCATGATAATTACGAGAGTTACATCAATAATTTGAATTTAGTATGGAAAGAGTGCTACCGTGTATTACATTGCGGTTGCAGGCTTTGTGTAAATATCGGTGACCAATTTGCTCGTTCTGTTTACTATGGGCGTTACAAAGTCATACCTATTCGTGAAGAGATTATTAAGTTCTGTGAGAATATAGGGTTTGATTACATGGGGGCTATTATTTGGCAAAAAGTGACTACTTCCAACACAACAGGAGGTGGTGTCCAAATGGGTAGCTATCCATATCCAAGAAATGGAATTTTGAAATTGGATTATGAGTTTATTCTTGTTTTCAAAAAATTAGGCGACAGTCCTAAACCGACAAATGAGCAAAAAGAGCTTTCAAAAATGACTGCCGAAGAATGGAATACTTTTTTTGCGGGGCATTGGAATTTTCCGGGGGTTAGACAAAACGGACATATTGCGATGTTTCCCGAAGAACTTCCCAAAAGACTAATAAAAATGTTCTCTTTTGTTGGTGAAACGGTTCTCGACCCATTTGCCGGAAGCGGAACAACTGCTTTAGCAGCAAAAAACACAGATAGAAATTCGATAGGATATGAAATCAATTCTGAGTTCATTCCTATTATTAAAGAGAAATTAGGTGTTTATCAATTGGACCTGAACAATACGACTTACGAGTTTTTACTTCAAGAAAAATTGAAAACCGATTTTGAAAAGGAAATTCAGAAATTACCTTACATTTTTAAAGACCCGCATTTATTCGACAAAAAAATAGATGTAAAGAAACTTCAATTCGGTTCTAAGATTGACAAGGATAGCTTAAGTAAGAAGGAAGAATTTTTTACTGTAAAAGAAATATTGAGCCCGGAAAAAATCCGTCTAAGCAATGACCTCATCGTAAAACTTATAGGAATAAAGGTAGACCCGCAAAATTTCAGCAAAGCAATAGCATTTCTGTTAGGGAAAACCAAAGGAAAACGAGTATTTCTAAAATACGATAAAGTAAAGTATGACAGTGAAAATAACTTGCTTTGCTACCTTTATCTTGAAAATAAAACTTTTATCAATGCTCATTTGGTAAAAACCGGTTTAGTGCAAGTAGACACTAATATTGATTTCAAATACAAAGACAAATTTTTAAAACTCCACCGAGAAAATTATGACAAAAGAATGGATTTTGAATAGCGCGATGAATCGCTTTCAACTTAATTTTAAAAGAAATGTAGGGCCGATTTCTGAATCAATTCGAAAGTGTGCTCCCAGAAATATTGATGAATGGCGTGATTATTACTTCGAAAATGTAAAACCTAAAGAACACATTATTGGGTTAGGAAAAATACTATATACGAAAATAACGGAAGTAATTCAATCAGAGGTTGCAGAAGTAACAGAGCAGGATTGTATTGATTATATGATGCAGCTTGTAATCGACAGGACATATGATGGATATATAACTGAAATACAAACTATCTATGGACAACTTCAAAATATCTTGAAAGTCAAAATTGAACCTGCACCTGATGAATGGGACAGGTTATTTAATGTTGACTTTTATATTAAAGTCGGTGAGAAATTTATTGGACTTCAAATAAAGCCTATTTCATTTGGAAGCGGTGTGCAACT
>DDBO01000143.1 GCA_002332755.1 Bacteroidales bacterium UBA2030
CTTTTTTGGGCCAGGATTATCCTCAACATATAGAACAAGCTCGATATAATTTTTATAGAGTCATATGCCACATCTATATTTTTAATGTAAAGGATTTGAATATCGGGACTTAACTGTTGAGCCAGATCCGTACCTGTAATAAAATGGAACTTTTAATCGTAAGATGCTGTTAAACAATTACTTTTGTGAGTTCTATACGGAATAAATGCGTTTTGGGATTTGTTAATTTTCACCAGGATATATTGGCTAATACAATAGTTTTAAGTATGATTAAAACTTTTTCAAATTCATGAAAAGTTTTGAGTATAATCAAAACTTTTATCATTTCTTTTCAAATTTATTTCATTATCAATAAATTAACCGATTTTTTTTAGAAAGCTTGTCTCGAAGATAGCTATTCTTTTACGTCGAAACTGGTTTTGTTCGATTTAGCTTTCCTTTAGGGGTTGTTTGATAGTGATAAGGCAACAGAATTACCTTAGCTTTTTCATTACTAATACTTAAGGATCAGGAAAAAATAAAGGCTGCCCCAACAATGAGACAGCCCTGTGAGTTTTTTTCGGAGTGTTTACCCTCCAAAGTCGTCGAAGGCAATATTTTCGGGGGGTACACCAAAGTCATCGAGCATCTTCAGTACAGCCTGGTTCATCAGTGGCGGGCCACAGAGGTAATATTCGATTTCTTCTGGTTCCGGATGGTTTTTCAAATAATTGTCCATGATTACCTGGTGGATAAACCCGGTGTATCCTGTCCAATTGTCTTCAGGTTTAGGTTCTGAAAGGGCAATATGGAATTTGAAATTTGGAAATTCGGCTTCAATCCGTCGGAAATCTTCTACATAGAAGAGTTCTCTGAGGGAGCGGCCGCCATACCAGAAGGTAGCCTTACGGGTGGTTCGTTTGGTAAGGAACTGGTCGAAGATATGTGAACGCATGGGTGCCATACCTGCACCACCGCCGATGAACATCATTTCGCGGTTGGTTTCCTTTACATGGAATTCACCGTAGGGACCGCTGATGGTAACTTTATCTCCGGGTTTCCTCGAAAAGATGTAAGATGAGCAGATTCCCGGATTAACCTTCATGAAGCCTCCGGTTTTACGGTCGAAAGGAGGAGTGGCAATACGCACATTGAGCATGATGATATTTTTCTCGGCAGGGTGGTTGGCCATACTGTATGCACGGAAAATGGGTTCCGTGTTTTTCATTTTCAGGCTCCACAAATTGTATTTGTCCCACTCGTCGCGATATTCTGGTTCCACATCAATGTCTTTCGAGAAATCTACTTCGCAAGGTGGTACATCAATCTGAATGTAACCTCCTGATTTAAAGTTAAGTTCTTCACCTTCCGGTAATTGAACCACAAATTCTTTGATAAAGGTAGCCACATTGCGGTTCGAAACCACCGTGCATTCCCATTTCCGGATACCAAAAACTTCGGGGGGAATGTGAATATCCATGTTTTCACGGACTTTTACCTGGCATCCCAGCCTCCAGTGATCCTGGATTTGTTTGCGGGTGAAAAATCCGACTTCCGTAGGTAAAATACTTCCGCCTCCGCTTAAAACCTGACATTTACACATGCCACAGGTACCTCCGCCACCACAGGCCGAAGGCAGAAAAAGTTTCTGGGCTGCCAGCGTTGACAATAAGCTCGAGCCGGCATTTACCTCAATTTCTTTTTCATCGTTGATTCGAATTTTCACTGGACCTGAGGGCGCCAGCTTTGCCTTGGCAAAAAGTAGCATGCCTACAAGGGCTAATACTACCAATAAAAACACAACAGCACTTACTATAAGGATGTTAGCCATAATCAGCATCAAATTTTAATTCCCATAAAACTCATAAAAGCGATGGCCATCAGGCCGGTAAGTATAAAGGTTATCCCCAATCCACGCAGGGGAGCCGGAATATTGGAATAGGTGATTTTTTCACGTATGGCAGCCAGCGATGCAATAGCCAGAAACCATCCTATACCTGAACCAATGGCAAATACCGTAGCTTCGCCAATACTATGATAATCCCTCTCTTGCATAAACAGTGAGGCTCCTAAAATGGCACAGTTTACCGCAATCAGCGGAAGGAAAATACCCAGAGCATTGTAGAGTGCGGGCGAGAATTTTTCAACCACCATCTCCACCAATTGCACTATTGCAGCTATAACGGCAATGAACATGATGAAGCTCAGGTAGCTCAGATCAATGTCGGCCATGTCGGAACCCAGCCATACGAGGGCTCCCGGTTTCAAAATGTAATTTTCCAGCAACCAGTTAACCGGAACTGTTATGAGTAATACAAAAGTCACCGCTATGCCAAGTCCAACAGAGGTTTTTACTGTTTTTGAAACCGCCAGGTAGCTGCACATGCCCAGGAAGTAGGCAAAAATCATGTTCTCGATAAAAATCGACCTGACGAAAATATCGAATAGATGTGTCATGTTTTTCGTGGTTTTAAGTTAGAATGATCAGCTTTTATCGATGAGTTCGCGATTTACCGAACGCTGAATCCAGATGATGATTCCTATGGTGATAAGGGCCATGGGGGGCAAAATCATTAATCCGTTGTCCTTATATCCGATCTCATATAAGAACTGGGGCACTACCTGCATGCCAAACAATTTCCCTGATCCTAAAAGTTCGCGGAAAAAGCCAACGGTGATGAGGATTAATCCATATCCAGCGCCGTTTCCTATTCCATCGAGGAAGGAACGCCAGGGTTTTTCAGCCATGGCAAAGGCTTCCAAACGCCCCATCACAATGCAGTTGGTAATGATGAGACCCACAAAAACCGAAAGCTTTTTGCTTACATCATATACAAAGGCTTTCAGCACCTGGTCAACGATAATTACAAGGGCGGCGATGACCACCAGCTGAACAATGATACGAATCCTTGGAGGAATGGTATTTCTCATCAGGGATATGATCAGGTTTGAAAAACCAGTGACCACCGTAACTGAGAGCGCCATGACAATAGCTGGTTTAAGTTGAACTGTTACCGCCAGGGCCGAACAAATTCCCAGCACCTGAACCGTAATGGGGTTGTTCAGGTTGAGTGGCCCGGTTAACAATTTGAGGTTTTTAGGGGAAAAGAGGGGTTCTTTCATAACTGGGTTCCTCCATCGGTTTTATCCGTATTCAACTGATTGATTTTTGTTTTTAAGAAAGGAAGATAGGCTGTGAATCCATCGTGAATCATATCCGATAAACCATTGCTGGTGATGGTTCCCCCGGAAATGGCATCAATGCCGTGGGGATTGTTGGGTCCAGCTCCACCTTTGATGGCTTTCACTGACGTAAAGCTGCCGTTTTCATCAAAAATAGTTTTGCCGAAAAACTGCTGCTGAAATTTATCCGTGTTAATTTCAGCCCCCAGTCCGGGAGTTTCACCTTTATGGTCAAACATCACTCCATAAATGGTGTTAAAATCGTTTTTCAGTGCCACATAGCCCCAAATGGGACCCCACAGGCCTTTACCTCTAAGAGGGAAAATATAGCTGGTGTCTCCATTATCTAAGGCTGCTACATAAACCGGGTATAGCCTGTCGGCCGGATTGGTTTTTTTGAGCTCTTTGGCAAGATCTACACTAAAAGCATCAACCGAGGGGTCAACCGTCATGTCGGCTTTTAATGTAAATGTTTTGACGATGTATTTCTTGTAAGCCGCTTCCGCTTCTTTCGGAGTAGCCGTTATGTTTATGGCTTTGAGGATGTTTTGCATTTTCTCGATACGAACGTTGGCCTCCTGCATGGGTTTGAGGCTTACGGCAACAATTGTGAGGGCTATGGCCACCACAATCACCATGATGCTCGAATAAACAAAGATGTATCTGTTGCTGAACATGGTCTTAAGTTTTACGCGTTAGTTAGTTTGGCACTGCGCTTCATCCTTTTACTGATATTGGCTTCTACCACATAGTGGTCGATAAGAGGGGCAAAAGTATTCATCAGGAGGATGGCCAGCATGGTGCCTTCAGGATAGGCAGGGTTGAATACCCTTATCATGATGGAAAAGAGTCCTATGAGGAATCCATAGATGTATTTGCCTTTCTCGGTTTGGGCAGCCGATACCGGATCAGTGGCCATGTAAACAATTCCAAAGAGGAAGCTGCCCATCATAATCTGGGTCAACGGAGGAATCTCCATATAAGGATTGGCACCTACAAGGTTGAAAATATAACTCATGGTTAGTCCGCCGAGAAGTGCCGAAAACATGATTTTCCAACTGCCTATGCCTGTAATGATTAAAATGGCTGCACCGATGAAAATGGCTAATTTGGAAGTTTCTCCGATGGAACCGGGGATGAAACCTAAAAAGAGGTCGTGCAGCGGGGGAATCTGGTCGATCTGGTAGGCAGCTGCATGAGCCAATGGCGTTGCTCCGGAAAACCCGTCGACGGCCTGTCCTGTGGTGAGCCCGGCTACCCATACCTTATCGCCGGTAATATCGCCAGGATAAGCAAAGAAGATGAATGCACGTGCTAATAAAGCAGGATTAAAAACATTCAT
This sequence comes from Bacteroidales bacterium UBA2030, assembly GCA_002332755.1. Lineage (GTDB taxonomy): Bacteria > Bacteroidota > Bacteroidia > Bacteroidales > TTA-H9 > UBA2030. The sequence continues at coordinate 4,505 of DDBO01000143.1, forward strand.
TCCCGTACCCCCAAAAGCTTCCTTGCCAATAATAACTGCAAAAGCAGTGGCTACCGCTACCATCCATAGGGGTATATTAACGGGCATTACCAGGGGAATCAGCATGCCTGACACCAGAAAACCTTCATTCACCTCGTGGCCCCGGGCTTGCGCAAAGGCAAATTCAATGGCTAAACCCGTAACATACGATACGACGATTATAGGCAAAACCCTGAGAAATCCTTCCCATACAATGGTCCAGAATCCGGCTTCTTGTCCTTGTGACAGATAAAACTGATAACCGGCATTCCATATTCCAAATAACAGGGTTGGAATTAAGGCAATAATAACCATGGTCATGGTCCTCTTCATGTCGAGTGCATCCCTGATATGGCTTCCTGTGTGGGTAACTCTGTCGGGAACAAAGAGAAAGGTTTCAAAAGCATCGAACGTGGAGTGAAATTTCTCGTATTTGCCACCTTTTTGAAATTGTGGCTTTATTTTATCCAGATAATTCCGAATTGCTTTCATTGTGAAGTATGCTTGTTAATATTTTTTCAGTTTAGCTCATTTCTTTACGCATCAGGTCGAGGCCTTGCCTGATAATGCTTTGCACTTCAATCTTGGAGGCACACACAAACTCACACAGGGCAAAATCTTCTTCGGCCACTTCGTATATTCCCAGTTGTTCCATCTTGTCGATATTTTGCGCCAGAATGGCTTTGAGCAAATAAACCGGGTAAATGTCCATGGGAAGAACTTTTTCGTATTGCCCTGTAAGCACAAAAGCTCTCTCCCCCCCATGCAAATTGGTATCGGGGTCAAATTTTTTGCCGGGGAAAAGTCTCGAAAGAAAGGTACCTGAGGCTGACAATTTATCTGCACCAGGCAATGCCCACCCTAAAAACTCGTGATACTTTCCTTCCCTGATAACAGAAATCTGCCAGTCGTAATATCCTAGGAAACCATTGTGCCCAATGTTAGTCCCCGTTAGCACATTGCCAGATATGATTCGGTAATTTCCTTCTTTAACGTGTTGAAGAGCAATTCCTTCCATGCATGCCCCAGCAGTCATACGCAAGTATTGCGGCTTTTTCACACCTCCTCCGGTCAGGGCAACAACTTTTTCCGGACGATATCTGCCTTCAAGGAAAAGGCGACCAATCAGCAGAACATCTGTGGCCCTGAGGTACCACACAACCTCTCCTTTATTAACCGGACCGATATGGTGGATTTGAATGCCCGGATTTCCTGCCGGATGCGGGCCCTCAAAGTAATTAATTTGTACCCCTTTTGAATTCAGTAAAACCTTGGATACTCCTTCGCCTTTTCTAAGATTTAAATGAACTTTGGGGGCTAATTTCACCAAAGCATTCAAACCGGTTTGAAACTCGTCAGCCTTACCATGAATGATGAGGTCGTAGTCCGGAGCCAGAGGAGCCGAATCGAATCCTGAAATGTGAATGGCCTTTGGCTGATGATCAGGATTCGCAATGATGGCATAGGGTCTTTGCCGTATCAATGGCCATAAACCACTTCTCAGTAATTCATCCTTGATTTCTTCCGGGGTCATCGATGCAGGGTCGCCTTTGCGAAACTCTTCATATTCATCCATTTCTGATTTGACGACCCTGATTTCAAGTACCTTGCGTTTTTCACCGCGTACAATTTCCTCTATGCGACCACTAACCGGTGAAGTGAAAGTAACGCGTTCATTGAACTTGTCAACGAAAAGCGGGCTGCCCGCTTTTACCACGTCTCCTTCCTTTACCCTCAGCCGAGGTACCAACCCTGCAAAATCGGTAGGCTTCATGGCATAGGTCTTAGCCGAATAGCCGGTTACCACTTTTTCGGCTTCGCCAACTAATGGAAGATCGAGACCTCTCCTGATTTTTATAATTTTTGTCATAAAGATATGTGCAGTATTAAGTTACACTTGTAATTGATTTTATATCAACGCAGTTAAATCTTTTAATAATTCGTTTGCAAACTTATAATAAATCCTGCATTCTTGAAAAGCCAACATACGGTAAATGTTTGCAGTATTATAACCATTAGTATTGTTAAAAGTTTAACAAAGATAATTTAACAACGCCTTTTTTTACAAATTCCACCCTTTTGTATGATGAGCTATTCAATATTGAATTTTCAGCTATTTTGTCGGATTTCTATAGAGTTGAGTGACTTAATCAATAAAAAAGCCACCTTTATTTCTGTAAAGGCGGCCACTAAAGGATGAACCCTGCTGGTTTTATTTCTCCTCTTTCTTGCAGAAAGTTTTAATACCCAAAGGCAAATAAAGCGGACAAAAGCGGATAAAAGCAGTTGCCAGGGGAATGATGGCTAAAAGCCCCCACCAGCTTTGATAGTAAATACCCAAAACTGCAATAATTACAGCCGCAATGATGCGGATGATGCGGTCAACGTTTCCAACATTTTTTTCCATAGTCTGATATTTTTAGGTTTTGTAGTAACAAAAATATATAAACTTCCTTTGTTTTTGACGGGGTATTTATTAACTTTAACCCCTAATTAACAGGTCGTAAACCAGAAAGTTCACTATTACCAAAACCATTATCCGTATGAAATGTCCAGTATGCAGTAACGAATTGTCGGAGCCCCTGCCTCTTCAGTGTCCGCACTGCGGAGCCGACCTTACTTTAAATATTAATATCAGGAAGTTATGCAGGGAGGTCAAAAGAAATTATCGTTTGTGGCTTACTACAATTGTAATTTTATTTGTGGCAGCTTTAGTTCTGTTGATTGTTAGGCTTCAGTCGCCATGCCCTCCTGTGCCTGAAAACCGCGACTCAATCTCTGTCCTTCAAGGGAAAATTGCAGCCCTTAACGACTCTCTTTCGCTCTATAAAACCAGGCTTTCAGAGTATGCCGCGAAAAATGTAGTAAATGCCAGCGAATATATTATCCAGCCGGGCGACAATTTATGGCTTATTGCCCAAAAGATTCTGGGCGACGGCAATCTCTATCCTAAAATTGTCAGCGATAACAATATCGCAGATCCTTCCTTGGTAAAGGTTGGCCAGAAAATTATTGTCAAAAAATAAAAACAATTATTATGAATACCCATCAATTGCTTCAAGACGTTATAACGCAAGCCGACCAGATGGTAAAGGAACTTGAAATGGGCCGGGTTATGAACCGACAATTACAGGAGAATCTTGAGGCTTGCCGGCAAGAGGTAAAAAACACCCTCGATATTGTTCGGGCAAAAGAAGAAGAAATTTTGGTGAAACAGTCCCTCATCGAAAAGCTTCAACTTAGCCTTCAGGATCGGGAGCATGAAATTAACCGGCTCAAACTTGAAAAAACTGAGGTGGTACGTCGTAAAGAGGAACTGGAGGCAAATATCGAAGAGCTAAGTAAATCGTACGATGAGCTTAAAAACGATTTCGATACCTTAAAAAATCAAATGCAATCGCTCCGAGATGAAATAGAGAAAGCCGAAAAAGCTAAAAAATCGCGCCACAAAAAAAAATCAGGGGATGAGGAAGAATCAAAATCCTGAACAAGAATTTTAGTTGAGCATCCTTCAGATAACTCCTGACACCTCTTCAAGGGGAACTCAGTGAAAAGGGAATCCCATTCAACCAACATGATAAATAAGCTGACATTGGCCTGAAAAGTTTGTAGTTTTGCACTCAGGCTGTAGGTCTTAGTGGTGAAAAATATTATAAAATTATGATAATCAGATGGTAATCAGAAAATTGCTAACTTCTTTAACATTTACCTGCATGGTGTTTCTTTTTTCCTTTTTGTCTTCTTCAGCGCAAACCCAAAGAAAAGGTTCCCTTTTGTCGTACGACCAATATCCTTTTTATCCGGGTGATGATCTTGAAATGAGCTGGACACCTGACGAAACACACTTCAGGATTTGGTCTCCTGTGGCCGAAGCTGCTGAAGTAAGGATTTATAAAAACAATGAAGATTTGGAACCTATAATGGTTTTGCCCATGAGCCCTGATATATTGGGAACCTGGGTAGCCACCTTTAAGGGTAATCTTTTGCATCATTTTTATACTTTCCGTACAAAGCATGCAGGTACCTGGCTTCTGGAAACTCCGGGGATCTATGCCAAAGCTGTTGGCGTAAATGGTAAAAGAGCCTACATTTTCGACCCATCCGAAACTTATCCCGAGGGCTGGAAAAACGATCGGGGACCTCAACTGCTTTCCCCCGTGGATGCTGTCATTTACGAACTGCACCTTCGCGACATCAGCATTCATCCTTCCTCAGGTATTGTGCACAAAGGGAAATTTCTGGGGCTTTCGGAAACCGGCACAAAAAACATGTGGAATCAGTCCACTGGCCTCGACCATTTGAAAGAACTGGGCATTACCCACGTGCATATCTTGCCTATGTTCGATTTTCATACCATCGACGAATCGCGACTGGAGGATAATGAATACAACTGGGGCTATGACCCTCAGAATTATAATGCACCCGAAGGTTCTTATTCCACCAATCCCTTCGACCCGGTTGTCAGGAACAGAGAAATGAGGCAGATGGTGATGGCCTTGCACCAGGCTGGAATCGGTGTAGTGATGGATGTGGTTTATAATCATACTTTCGATGCCGGCTCATCCAACTTCAATCAGCTGGTGCCGGGGTATTACTACCGACACAACCCCGACGGAAGTTACTCTAATGCCAGTGGCTGTGGTAACGAAACGGCTTCAGAACGCCCCATGGTCAGGCAATACATCATCGAATCAGTGAAATATTGGGCAAAAGAGTACCATATCGATGGCTTCCGCTTCGACCTGATGGCTATTCATGATATAGAAACCATGAATCAGATACGACAGGCTCTGCTGGAAATCAACCCCAACATTTTGATTTACGGCGAAGGCTGGACTGCCGGCGATAGTCCCTTGCCTTATGAAAGTCGTGCCCTAAAAGCTAATGTCTCTCAGATGCCGGGTATTGCAGTCTTCAGCGACGATCTGCGCGACGCCGTAAAAGGCCCCTGGTATAATGATAAGGAAACGGGTTTTGTGGGAGGTATTCCCGGTCTCGAAGAAAGTATCAAGTTCGGAATTGTGGCCGCAACCCGCCACCCCCAAATTAACTACCAGGCTGTGAATTACAGCAAATCACCTTATGCCTCCGGCCCTGACCAGTGTATAAATTACGTTTCTTGCCACGACAATCATACTTTGTGGGATAAAACCAAACTTACAATCCCCAGCGCCACTCAGGAAGAGCTGGTTGCGATAAATAACCTGGCAAGTGCAATAGTAATTACTTCCCAGGGTATCCCCTTCCTTCATAATGGAGTAGAAATGATGCGTTCGAAAAAAGGAGTGGAAAATTCCTACAACTCTCCTGACAGTATCAACCAGATTGATTGGAACTGGAAGTTTTTATATAAAAGAGCTGTTGAGTTTCACCGTAAGCTCATAGAGATGCGTAAGAAACATCCGGCATTCAGAATGCGTGCGCAGCAGGATATTGAAAAAAATCTGGAGTTTTTTAATACAGGTAAAAGCTGCGTTGTTGCATACACCCTTAACGGCGCTGCTGTTGGTGATTCTTGGAAACGTATCCTGGTTGTATTTAATGGAAACCGACACGCCGAACAGATTCCCATCCCGGCCGGAAACTGGAAAGTAATCCTCAACGGAGATCATTTTATGGAGGTACCCAGCCCCTGGCCCAATATTCCTGCCTTGAATATTATGCCTTCGTCTGCAATGATTTTGGCGGAAATGGATTAAGCGATTTTGATGAAACATCATTTTCATGTACCCAGGATTGTGTTCATCCAATTTACGGGGAAGATATACCCGGTTGCAGGATAATTACTAATTTGTTACGCATTTAATACTTTAGTTATGATAAAGCATCGACGTCTTCAGCTTGTAAAAGATGATCCCTGGCTCGAGGCCGTGGAGGAAGAAGTTTTCAATCGCTATGTCAGATTTAAAAACCGCCTGAATCAAATAAACGAGCAGTACGGCAGTTTGCTCAAATTCGCCAATGCACATAATTATTTTGGGATTCATTTCAGTAAAAAAGACAAGGGGTGGTATTACCGGGAGTGGGCACCGCGGGCACACGATTTATACTTTTTGGGCGATTTTAATCATTGGGATCGCCATGCGCATCACATGAACAGAAAAGAAAACGGGATATGGGAGATATTTTTACCCTACGAACAATATAAAGACCGCTTTGTGCATGGTAGCCGGGTGAAAGTATTGGTGCATGGGAATAATGGTTGGTATGAGCGCATTCCGGTTTATATCCGCAGGGTGGTGCAAGACGAAAACACGAAAGACTTTGCGGGTCAACTCTGGTTCCCTCCAGAGCCTTTTGATTGGCAGGACGATAACTATCGCATTCCGGCCGACGAAGCACCTTTGATTTATGAATGCCACGTGGGAATGGCCCAGGAAGAACCCCGGGTGGGAACTTACCGCGAATTTGCCGATAACATACTGCCTCATATCAAAGCTTGTGGCTACAACATGATACAGGTCATGGCTATTGCCGAACATCCCTATTACGGGTCATTCGGTTACCATGTGAGCAATTTTTTCGCCCCAACCTCCCGATTTGGCACACCGGAGGATTTAAAGTATATGATTCGCAAAGCACATGAAATGGGCATCGGTGTGATTATGGACGTGGTGCATAGCCATACGGTGAAAAACTACAATGAAGGACTCAACGATTTTGATGGAGAAGACGGACTTTATACCCATCCGGGAGCTCGCGGTCACCATCCGGCTTGGGATTCTCGTCTTTTCGATTACGGGAAGACTGAGGTGTTGCAATTTCTCTTATCCAACCTGGCTTATTGGCTCAAAGAGTTCCATTTCGACGGTTTCCGCTTCGATGGGGTTACTTCCATGATATATTTTCACCATGGCTTTGTTGATGAATGGACGCGTGAGCGATATTTTCTCGACGGTGTGGAGTGGGATTCGCTTATCTACCTGCAACTGGCCAACACATTGGTACACAAAATACGGCCCGATGCAATAACCATAGCTGAAGACGTAAGCGGTATGCCCGGAATCTGCAGCCCCGTAAGCCATGGTGGGATGGGTTTCGATTATCGTCTCGGAATGGGTATTCCGGATTACTGGATTAAAATTATTAAAGAAAGGAAAGACGAAGACTGGGACATGGGTGAACTTTATCATACCATGCTCAACCGCAAGTATGGCGTAAAAACCGTTGCCTATTGCGAATCGCATGACCAGGCTTTAGTGGGAGATAAAACTATCGCCTTCCGGCTGATGGATCAGGAAATGTATTGGCATATGAGCGATGGTGACCCTCATCCTGTAATCGACAGAGGCATTGCGCTGCACAAGATGATACGAATGCTCACTATTTCGTTGGGAGGCGAAGCCTATCTCAATTTTATGGGTAATGAATTTGGTCATCCCGAATGGATTGATTTTCCCCGCGAAGGAAATCGCTGGAGCCATTGGTATGCACGCCGGCAATGGTCGCTGGCTTATAATCCGAAACTAAAGTACAAGTATTTGCTTGCCTTCGACAATGCCATGATAAGGTTGGTGAAAGAATATAACCTGCTGACCGCTCCCTGGCCTCGGCTGCTCAATTTAGATCATCATAACAAAACAATAGTCTTCGAGAGAGCAGGCCTCATTTTCATATTCAATTGGCATCCTACCGCCAGCATTCCCGATTATGCCTTCCCGGTTCCCGAACCCGGCGATTACAAAATAGTGTTGTGTAGCGATGATTTTATTTTCGGGGGGCACGGTCGGGTTCACCATCATATCACTTATCACGCGATACCCGGACCCGAAGGAATGGGAGTTGCCAGGATTTACAATACCAACCGCACGCTTATTGTTTTAAAAAAATCAGAATAACAGATAATGTGGCGAAGAAGCGAAAAGGCCTTCAGGGAACTTTTTGAAACTCAATATACCCAGCTCGAATGGTATGCCTTTGGCATAGTTCGTGAACGTGATACCGCCCGCGACCTGGTCAATGATGCTTTTCTGCAACTCTGGCAACGCAGAGATACATTTCCTCCTGAGCGCGATCCCATCCCATGGCTTAAAACTACCATTCACAACAGGGCACTTAACCATTTGCGCGATAACTGCAAATACCATCCCGACCTTGAAGCTGTGTTGAACCAAAATGAAAGCCCTTCCGCCATACACGATCCATTGGATTATAAACAATTGCAAAAAAGCATCCTCCTGGCTCTGGATAAAATGCCGGCAAGAGTGAAGGAAGTTTTTCTATTGAGCCGGAATGAGGATCTTAAGTATCAGCAGATTGCTGACCGACTGGGTATATCTGTAAAAACGGTGGAAGTACAAATGGGTAAGGCTCTCCGAATACTCAGAGAACACCTGGGAGAATATTTGCCTTTCATATTCCTCTTGATGAAAATCTTTTTATCACAATAAGGGTAGATGAATATTTGGGTGTTAAGAAGAAAGGATTACTGACATGGAGATTAAAGATGAACATATTGAGCTTATAGCCAAGTATCTTTCAGGACAGGCCAGCGAGGCGGAAGCTAACTTGTTGTTAGACTGGGTAAATCAGGCTCCCGAACATGCTCAGGTTTTTAAAAGATACGCTGCAGATTGGCAGAAGCATCATTTTATTGCTGCTGACCCTGAGCACCAGTGGGGGCAGTTTTCTCGTCGGGCCGGCCTCAAGCGATTTGAAATGTCTGCCCGTCGAAAAGTATGGATGCGTGCGGCAGCTTTTCTGATACTGGCTTTGCTTTCGATATATGCTGCAATGTTCCTGTTCAACAATGATCAAAAAATACTGGTAGCGGGCAACGAAATAAAAACCTTTACGCTCCCAGACGGTAGCAGTCTGACTCTGTCGCCGGGATCATCGGCCTCGTATTTAACTTCAGCGTTTAATAAGCGAAATCGAGAAATAATGATTACCGGCATGGCTCGATTGGAAGTTGTTCATACTGAGGATAATATTCCTTTCGAAGTTATGGCCGGAAAGCTGAAAGTCTCGGTTCTTGGTACAAAGTTTTATGTAAACACTGGCGATGAATCTACTATGCCTATGGTTTATCTGGAAGAGGGCAGGGTAGAGGCCTCCCTTGAAGGTGATCCCGGGAACAAGCTTGTATTGAATCCCGGTCAACAAGCCAGCATCGACCCTGAAAGCGGGCAACTCATTATTGGTGATTTTGTTGATATTAACCAAACAGCCTGGTTGACAAAGCATTTCGAATTCAATGCTACTCCTCTTTTCCGTGTGCTGTGGCTCTTGCAAAAAGCCTATGGAATTGAAATTGAACTTGCCCAGCCGGGCATAGGCAACTGTACGGTTACCGCCACATTCGATAAGCAAGAGCCCGGCGAAATTTTACGCATCATTGCTGCCACACTTGGGTTGCAGCTGAGTGGCAATGCCGGTCATTTTGTGCTCTCAGGTAACGCATGCCCTTGAGCCTGCATGAGCGCTTTACGAAAATTTACTGCTTTAGCATTATTGGCTTTTCTCCTGCAGGCCGCCTACCCTCAGGATATGGCAAGCAAAGTGTATTCACTTTCTGTAACCCGGAAAAGCCTGGCAGAGTTAATACCCACTATTGAAAATATCACAGGACTGTCTATCGCCTTTAGCCCTTCCGTAACCGACCCTTCCACAAAAATCTCCTGTAAAATAGTTTCCCGCAACCTTTCAGAATTTTTGAATGCAGTTTTTAAAAATAATGGCATATCCTGGGAAATCATTGACAAGCAAATAGTCCTGCGCAAACAGCAGGAATCTCCTCCCATACGGTTCAACACTATCTATGGAACGGTGAGGGATGCCAGAAGTGGTGAACTTTTAGCCGGGGCTCGCATCAGTTTTACAGGCACAGCTTCCGTTTTTACTAACTCTTATGGTTATTTCTCTGTTCAGCTGCCTGTTACTACAGCCTTACTTGAGGTTTTTTATCCTGGTTATCAGCCTGCTACACTTCAGCTAACGGAAAAGATAGCATTGCCGTGTATTGTAGCTCTCGAGCCTTTGTGGGTGGAAATGCAACCTGTTGAGATTAAAGAAAAAGGGACTTCGGCTGGTTATTGGGAAGCTGGACAAGGGGGATTACTCATGAGGCAATTGAGAGAAGGTAGCGGAGGCAATGATATGATTACTGCCCTGGGTACACTTCCCGGATTTTCTCTTTTTGGGGATGGAAGCACCCGTTTTTTTGTACGCGGGGGTGAAAGCAGCCAAAACCTTATTCTTATTGATGAATCTCCGGTGTTCAACCCTTCTCACCTCCTGGGTTTTGTTTCATCTCTCGATGCTTCGATTATCAGGGAAATAAGGGCCTGGAAAGGGGATGCACCCTCCGAATTTGGCAATCGCCTGTCGGGCGTGGTCGATATTCATTTAAAGGAAGGAAACCTCAATAAGCTCGCAGGTATGATAAATTTGAACCCTTTCTTTAGCTCAACGATAATTGAGGTGCCTTTGAAAAAAGAAAAAGCCGGATTAATGGTTTCGGCACGCCGCTCCAACCTCGAATGGCTCAGACTTTCTGCTTTTACTCCCTACGATTTTAATTTTTCTTTTTATGATCTTCATTTAAAACTCAACAGCTGGTTGAATAACAAAAACAGATTCTATGCTACCTTCTATACCTCTTCCGATCAGTACTCGGCAGTTACTGAATCGGTTTTAAAAAATTACGGACTGGGTTGGCATAACCTGCTTACTTCATTGCGTTGGAACTGGTTAGCAGGTTCCAATCTTTTTGTCAATACTCTTTTCAATACGAGCCGCTATACTTACCGACTTTATCTGAATAGTCGCCATACCGACTATTGGAATTCTGCCGTAAACTGGTTTGCCTTGCACAGCAATCTGAGCTGGTTCCTTTCCCCCCGACTGGTAGTTCGGGCCGGAGGGGGTGTCGAAAATTATATTTCTGAACCCGGTAATGTAGTCATGGGCCCTGGTGGCTCTGCTGTTTTTAGCAGTAATTCAAGAAAATTCCGTTCGCTGAGTGGTTTTGCTTACGTGGGCTCCGAAATTACTACGGCCGAAGGTAAATGGCTTATCCATCCGGGTTTACGTATAACTGTTTGGGGAAATTATGGTCCACAGGTTGTGCCTTACTTTAATAGTGAATATCAGGTTTTTGCAACGGATACTATACCCTCCGGGCAGTTTTATTATACGCATACCAGCCTTGAACCGCGTTTGCGCCTGGTTCTCAGAACCTCTGAAACCATTCGGTTGATGGCCTCTGTAGCTTCTACCCGTCAATATTTCCAACCTTTATCGAATACAGCCAGCCCATTCACCACCCTCGAGACATGGATGCCCTCAGGACCCAATATTAAGCCTCAATCTTCCCTTTTGCTTTCTGCTGGCATCGGCTATACTTCTCCTGCCGAAACCTTCGAATGCAGCCTTGAAGCTTATTTTCGTGATCTTAAGGGTCAAATCGATTATCGCGATCATGCAGGCTTGCTTTATGAGCCATTCCCTGAAGGGCAAATCCGACAAGGGAATGCCAGAGCTGCAGGAATAGAATTTCGGCTTTCTAAAGTCCGGGGTAATATCACTGGCGGGCTAACTTATGTATTCAGCCGCGTAAAAAGAACAACACCGGCAATTAATGATGGCAACACGTATTTTCCTTATTTCGATCGTCCCCATCAGGCTATGTTTTTTTTAAAATATAATAACCTCCGAAATTTGAGTGCCGGTGCTGCCTGGTATCTTTCCAATGGGGGAATGACAACTCTGCCCTCAGGTTTTTATCTCGAAAATGGTCTCCCTGTGCCGGTCTACTCAAAGAGGTATAATGCTCGTCTGCCTCTTTATCATCGCCTCGACCTCTTTGCCAACTATTCCTGGAA
>DDBO01000005.1 GCA_002332755.1 Bacteroidales bacterium UBA2030
TTCTTTTAACTCAGGATGAAATCCACGTAAGCATCACCACTGAAGTTACCCTCTATATTATATAGTTCCTTTTTTTGCCAAAAGGTAACCCTCGTCATGCCATTTTTTTCAACTTTTTTTGAAAAAGTTTTCAACCGTTGGGGATATAGCCGTTTGGCGCTCTGATGTTCTCAATTGGAATTAATTCCGCTTAACAAAGATATATTAAAAATCATTCGATGTGTACAACGGAGAGAAGAATCAATGATTTTTTTCAGCGCTTCAGGAATGATTTTATGCGATTTCCGGGGAACTAAATCAGGGAAGTACACACGATTGAGTTTATGGGATGTAGAAGAAACACTGACAAAACAGTGTCTGGCAGAAGTACGGAAAATGTTCAAATCACTGCTGAATAGCGATGAATTTGCAGCAGTACATCCTAAGTATTCCAGTTCCGAACGGAATCATTAGAGATTCTCACAGGTCATGAATAGTAATATGAGCCTAAGGAGAGGGAAACCTGCCTAAACAAAAAACCACCAGAATCATTCAATTCCGGTGGTTATTCCTATGGAAATTACAATTTACCGTTTCATGACTTTAATAAGATCATCTCCGACTTTCAGGAAATAGACACCCTTGCTCAGTGAACTGAGGTTGAGGGTGTTTGTGCCTGGTTGAAGCCTGTCTTTCAGGTATTGACGTCCGGTGAGATCCACAAGTTCGAAGTTTCGGCTTTCGGAAATTTCGATATGCAGGATGCCGGAAGTGGGGTTGGGCCAAACGGAAACATGATTGCCTGGTTTACTTTCTCCGACTCCGGTTATCGAGAAGGTAAATGTTTGTTCAGGGGCAAATTCCGACCCTTCGAGCGAAGGACTGATGGCCTGCACGCTCCAGAAATACTCTCCTTCACGCAGGTTTTTAAGAATATAAAAAGTATCCTGAGTTACATTTCCCATTTGATACAGCCTGAGGTTTCCGCTAATCGGGTCGCTGGCCGGAGCCATTATTTCCATACCTCCGGATATTACTCCGACCCTGAGATTGTAAGACCAGGTGGAACCCGAGTTGGCGCCCGAGGGACGATTCCAACTTAGGATAACATTCTGTCCTTCAAATGTATAGTTAAGGTTTTCAGGGGCAGCAGGTTGTGTAGCCGGAGTAAATATACCGGCTTTAAGGGTGTTTTCATAAAGGCGTGTTACTGCCGAACCCGAGCTATTGAGCCCAATCAGCAGCAGGTCATTATCGCCGTCGTTGTCGAAATCGGCCCACGATGCAAAGCTGTAGTTGAGGAAAATAAGACTGGTTGTGGATTGCCAAAAAGAGCCTGCTTTATTGTTGTAATAAAGTACTGTATTCATGGCACCGCAGCCGGGAGCTTTACCTGTGGCTACGAAATCCGGATAACCGTCGTTGTTGTAATCAGCTACGGCGAAATTGCCCAAAGACAATCCTGTCATACCTATAAAGAATTCCTGAAACTCTCCGTTGCCTTTGTTTTTAAAGGTTTTGAAAGAAGGAGTAAGTGAAAGGTCATTACCCATAAGAAAAACATCAAGGTCAGCATCGCGATCAAGGTCGAAGAATAGTGACCAGCCTGCCCCAAGTCCTTCGAGGTTGGTAGTTACCTCTGTAAAACCTCCCATGTCGTTTCGGTAAAGCTTGCTGTAATAAGCCCCACCGATATCGCCGCTAAGCAGAAAGTCGGCGTCACCATCGTTGTCGTAATCTCCAAAAGATGCCATGGAACTGATGGCACCTGCGATTCCCAAATTCGCAGGAGTGAAAGTCAGGTCGCCGTTGTTTTTGTAGAACGAAGAAAAGGCGTTGTATGAAAGCGTATCACCCGTCAGGAAAATATCCAGCCATCCATCATTATTGAAATCGGTGAAACGTGCCATACCATTGAAAATTCCGGGCAATTGTGTGTTGAGTTTGGTAAATGTTCCATTGTCGTTACGATATACATTGGTAACGGCCGTTGCACTCGCATTGAGCCCGCAGACCAATAAATCAGGGTCGCCATCGTTGTCAATATCACCCCATTGAATACTTCCGTTTTTTAATCCTTCCAGCTGGGCATTGATGTCCGTAAAGATTCCTGCGTTATTGCGATAGATACGGGTGGCGGGCATATTGTTGCTGAGTGCACCGCAAATGGCCAGGTCGAGGTAACCGTCGTTATCGAAATCGGCCCAGTCGGTTCCTCCTTGGTAAAACCCCGGGATGGTGGTATTGTATATGGTAAAGTCCTGGCCAGACAATTTAGCGTCGAAGCCAGCATTCAGAATGAAAGCCAGAAAAAGGTATGGAAATAAGGTGTATTTCATTGGTCAAAAATTTAGGTTTCAAGTTCCAAAGATAAATCAAAATGCATATGTAAATTAGAATTAGATTAAAATATCTTCTTGTTATATTTTGTGGCATTGAAAAACAGACGTTTAGGAGATATTAAAGAATCCGGATGGATGTAAATCCTATTTCCTTAGGTACTACCGACATGACAGGGACTTTGGAATGGCGTATAATCTGCTGGGCCTCGCTGTCGAGAAAGTAATCTACTATACCCAATTCTTGTTGAGTCATAATTACAACAAGATCAATTTCGGGGTGCTGTTCAATGTAATCAAGAATGATTTTTACGGGCTTTTCACCTTGAGCATCAATGAGTTCAGCTGCACATGGAATGTTGAGTTTTTCAATAAAGTTTTTAGCCTGTTTTTGTTGGATGGCCAGGGTTTGTTTTATTTCAGGGTCACTACTGGTTACGACGCTGATAGTCTTTATGGAGGCTTTGTAAAGGCGGGCAATTTCTACAGCCCATGAAATTTTTTGACGGCTTTCGGCTGTAAGGTCGAGAGGTAGCAGAATGGTACGGCAGCCGTCGTGGTAGCTTACACCTCTTACCGTTATCACCGGACATTTTGCCGATCTTACTACTTTATGGGTAGTAGTCCCCACGATTTCTTCGTCGGTGCTATTGGTTGTTCCCATAAAGATGAGCAGAGCATTCAGCTCGTCGGCCTTTTTCAGAATTACATCATGGGGTTTCCCTTTCTCTATCATTGCCGTAACTTTCACTCCTGATTTTTCTTCAGTTTGACGGGCCAATTCCTCAAGGTCGGCTGAAATTCGGGCTACAATTTCGGTGCTGCGATCTTGCCCAAGGAAACGAGCAAATGCTCCTGTTTCTTCAAAAACATAAAGGGCTACGATTTCAAGCTTAAGTAATCGGGCAAGGTTGAATGTCTGTTCCAGAGCTGTTAGCGAGGCTTTTTCAAAATCTACGGGTACCAGAATAATGCGGCTTTTCCTGTTCATGTTTCTTACTTTTGCATGGTCAAAGATATAAATTCACATTATAAAAATTTCTCATATGCATAAACCTAATGCGGCCGAATTGGTTACCAACCCCGACGGAAGCGTTTATCACCTGAAGCTCCATCGCGATCAGCTGGCCGACACAATAATTCTGGTAGGCGACCCGGGCAGGGTATCCGCTTTCTCAAAACACTTTGATAGCCTGGAGTTTTCGGGTAGCAATAGGGAAATTACTACCCATACAGGCCGGATTGGCAGTCGCCGTATAACAGTGATGTCGACCGGTATGGGGACTGACAATATTGATATTGTTGTAAATGAGCTGGATGCCCTGGTGAATATTGATTTTCAAACTCGTGAAGAGCTTAGCGAGAAGACCCGGCTTAAACTCATACGCGTAGGAACTACCGGCAGCCTTCAGGCTGACATTCCGGTCAATAGTTTTATAAGGTCGGATTATAGCATTGGCATTGATACGCTTTTAAATTTTTATACTACCGAAGGTTGCTGCTTTGAGCCGGAGATGGCCGAGGCGTTCCGTATACAATGCGATTGGCCTGCTTCGCTGGGGATACCTTATGCAGTGAAAGCCACAGAAAGCCTGGCAAAACTTTTTGAAGCTGATACAGTTGGGGGTATAACCCTTACCGCACCCGGGTTTTATGGCCCTCAGGGACGTCAGCTGCGGCTCCCGCTTGCCGTTCCGGATATGAATGAGCGTATTGCCAGGTTTTACTATCAGGGGAGGCGCATTACAAATTTTGAGATGGAGACCTCTGCCCTTTACGGCCTGGCTTCATTATTGGGCCACGAAGCCCTTACCCTTTGCCTGGCTATCGCTAACCGTCCGTTGGGGCAATTTAACGATAATTATAAACCCCAAATGGAACAACTGATTAAGCTGGTGCTCGAAAAAATTGTAACCCTCTGATGCTGAATATTACTGTACCAGCCGCCGTAGTGGATTTAGACAAAGTAAGAAAAAATATCCGGCGGATGAAACAAAGGCTGGATAAAGCAGGTGTGAGGTTCAGGCCTCATTTTAAAACCCATCAGAGTTGGAAAATTGCTGAGATTTTTTCTCAGGAAGGCATCCGGCAAATTACCGTTTCCTCGGTAACCATGGCTCATTATTTTGCCCGGCAGGGCTGGAAAGACATAACCATAGCATTCCCGCTCAACCTGCGGGAAATGGATAGTATTTTAATGCTTCCTGAAGATGTAACAGTGGGTCTGCTAATTTCCGATTCTTCAACCGCTTCTTATTCATTTCCAAAGTCTTTGCTGAAAAAATCGGTTTTCTGGATTGAGCTCGATACCGGGCATCACAGGAGCGGGTTTTCTGTTGCAGATTTTCATATCCTTACCTGGGTCATCGACAAGCTTTGCAGTACTGGCGCGCATTTGCAAGGCTTTTTGTTTCATGACGGACACACCTACAATGCTACCGGAATTGAAGAGATTAGAGAAATACGTTATAACACACTCTCCCGCCTTTCACTTCTGCGCGAATTTTTAAGCGAGAAATACCCGGGACGCAACTTCTTGTTTTCCGGAGGGGATACCCCATCATGCAGTCAGGAATTGCCTATGGAGGGAATCGACGAAATGCGGCCGGGGAATTTTGTTTTTTACGACCTGCAGCAACTTGCTTTAGGCTCTTGTCAGCCCGAAGATATCGCCCTGAGTGTTCTTTGCCCCGTGGTAGCCTCTTATCCCGATCAAGGCAGAGCTGTCATCTATGGAGGGAGTATACACCTGAGCAAAGACAAACTGACAGTGGGCAAGGAAACAATTTACGGTGTGGTTTGTTCAGAAGAAAAGCAATCGGATATGCGGCTTACTTTCCCCGGCGATTTGCCTTTTTTAACGGCTCTTTCTCAGGAGCACGGTGTAATTCAAGGTACTGCTGAACAGATTTTAAATCTGGTGCCTGGTAGTCTTGCCAGGGTGATACCTGTTCACTCTTGCCTGGTAGTGAGCAACATGAAACAGCTGGTATCCGCCGATGGAACGGTTTTTGAGACCCTGAACTTGCATTCCGTTGATTTTTAAGCTATCTTTAACCATCTAAACCTCGATATGGCAGGTACTTTGGATAATAATGAATTGAATGCACTCCTTCGCCTGATGGATGATCCGGATGAGGCTGTTTATCAGCGTATAAGGCAGCGTATTATTGATCTGGGAACTGATGTGGTTCCCCAGCTCGAGCATGCCTGGGAAAATACTTTCGATGATTTTACCCGTAGTCGTCTCGAAGAGATAATCCACACTATAAATTTTCAGCATATCAAAAACCAGCTCCTCATATGGAAACTCAATGGAGGTGAAGATATCATTGAAGGAGCTCTGCTTCTTTCAAAACTACGTTATCCTTCCCTGGATTTAGATCCACTGATCCGCGACATGGGTACCATTGCCCAGGATATTTGGCTGGAAATGAACGATAAGATGAGTCCGCTGGATAAAGTGAGGGTCATCAATCATATTTTTTTCGATGTTTATGAGTATAAAGGACTTAAGACTCAGCAGCTAAGCCTGAGCAATGCTTTTGTTCACCAAACCATTCAGCTTAAAAGGGGAGGGCCCACCACCCTTGGAATTCTTTACCTGGGCCTGGCCCAAAGCCTGAATCTTCCGGTTTACGGACTCGACCTTCCCATGAATTTTTCTCTCACCTGGCTTGAAGCCGATCCCGGGTATTACCTTGCTGAGCCGGAAAAAGATCCTGTATTGTTCTACATCAATCCATTTTTCAAAGGAGTGGTCTTTACCCGACGGGAAATCGATAAATTTATCAAAGAAAACAACCTCGATAGTAAAGATCATTATTATCACCCCTGCTCAAATGTTGCTGTATTGTTACGTTTGGCCGAAGAATTGCGTTTTTTAATGGATCAGGAGAATCTACATTCGTTGGCAGAGGAAATGAGGGAAATTATTACTATACTCAGGGGTAATTCCATTCAAGGAGATTAGTATATATAAATTTAACGGGGCGTATTACCTTTGTAGAAACATAGAATTATATGCCCATGCCCCTGACCGGAAAATTTTTTATCCTCGACGCCATGGCACTCATTTACCGTGCTTTTTATGCCATGGCCAAAAACCCCCGTATCAACTCAAAAGGTATGAATACAGGGGCCATACTTGGATTTGCCAACACACTTTATGAAGTATTACAAAAAGAAAACCCCACTCACATTGCTGTGGCCTTCGATATGCAGGCTCCAACCCATCGTCACGATGAGTTTGAAGCTTATAAAGCCAACCGGCAGGCTATGCCGGAAGACCTTGCTGCATCCATTCCGTGGGTAAAGGAAATTATCAGGGGCTTTAACATAGCTATCGTTGAAAAGGAAGGTTATGAGGCCGATGATGTAATGGGTACACTTGCCTTGAAAGCTGCGGCTCAGGGGATGATGGTTTATCTTATGAGTAGCGACAAGGATCTTGGCCAGTTGGTGAACGACAGAATTTTACTTTACCGGCCGGGCCGTTTCGGGGGAGAAAATGAAATATTAGGGCCGGCTGAAGTTTGCCAGAAATTCGGGGTTCAGAAACCTGAGCAAATTGTTGATCTATTGGCCATTATGGGCGATAGCTCCGATAACATTCCGGGTGTAAAAGGGATTGGAGAAAAGGGAGCCCAGGAACTTATTCATCAGTTTGGCAGTCTCGAAAATATTCTGGAGAACCTTGATAAAATTAGCAAATCCAAACTGCGTAGCCTCCTCGAACAGCAGCGCGAGGAAGCCTTGCAATCCAAAAAATTGGCAACCATTATTACAGAAGTTCCCGTTGAGTTTGATTTGCAGTCGTTTCGGCGTCGTGAACCCGATATACCCAGGTTAAAGGCCTTGTTTAATGAACTTGAATTCAGGACGCTTGCGAAAAGGGTATTTAATGAGCCTGAAGACGGGCAGCTGACACTGTTTGAAGAGCCGGCCGAAGAAGTCGAAAAAGCGGAACTGCGAACTATCCGAAATACGAAGCATGAATATTTAGTGGCTGATACTCCGGATAAAATAAAGGAAGTGGTGGAGCAATTATTACAGGCTCAGGAATTTTGCTTCGATACAGAGACTACCGGAACGGATGCCAATAATTGCGAACTCGTTGGACTATCTTTTGCCGTTAAGCCCCATCACGCCTGGTATATTCCTTGTCCACCCGATTACAACCAGACGCTGGAGATTCTGCAGATTCTTAAACCTGCTTTTGATAACCCCGGAATCCTGAAGGTGGGTCAAAACATGAAATTTGACCTTACGGTTTTGCATTATTACGATATACATCCTGCCGGGCCATTTTTCGATACCATGCTGGCGCATTATGTTCTTGAACCCGAGCAGCGCCACAATATGGATTACCTGGCCCGGGTTTATTTGAATTATGAACCTGTTTCCATCGAATCGCTTATCGGGCAAAAGGGTGGACGACAGGGCAATATGCGCGATGTAGAACTGTCTCTTATTAAAGAATATGCTGCCGAAGACGCCGATATCACCCTACAGCTTAAGCACAAGCTTTCCTCCCTGCTGCCTGAGGCTGGCGCAGAAAAGCTTTTCAATGAAATAGAAATGCCTTTGATGCCGGTATTAACCAGCATGGAAATACAGGGAGTGAAAATTGATGTGGAAAACCTTCAACAACTCAGCCGGGACCTTGAAAAAGACTTATTCTCTATTGAAAACGAGATATATCAACTGGCAGGAGAAAGGTTCAATATTGCCTCACCCAGGCAACTGGGAATTATTCTCTTTGAAAAACTGAAGATTGACGATAAACCCAAATTAACCGCTACCAAGCAATACGCTACAGGAGAAGATGTTCTCGAAAAGCTTTCGGGAAGGCACCCTATCGTTGAGAAAATACTGGATTACAGAGAGTTGATGAAACTTAAGTCGACCTATGTGGATACCCTTCCGCAAATGATCAACCCACGTACAGGGCGTATTCATACAAGCTACAATCAGGCGGTGACCTCAACCGGCCGACTTAGCAGCACCAATCCCAATCTGCAAAATATTCCCGTGCGCACAGAAAGGGGCCGGGAAATACGCAAGGCCTTCATTCCGCGCAATCCCGACTATATTTTGTTGGCAGCCGATTATTCCCAGATAGAACTTCGCATCATTGCCCACCTGAGTGGAGATCAGGCCATGCAAGATGCTTTTCGGTTTGGATTTGATATTCATGCAGCCACCGCCGCCAAAATTTTTAAAGTGCCTATCGAAGAGGTTACCCGCGAACAAAGGCGGGCAGCCAAGTCGGTCAACTTTGGGATTGTTTATGGTATCTCTGCCTTTGGGCTTTCACAAAACATTGGCATTTCGAAAAAGGAAGCCCAGCTTATCATTGATGAATATTTCAGGCAATATCCTGGTATTAAGACTTATATGGAAAAGAGTATTGCGACGGCACGCGAGCGAGGATATGTGGAAACCATTATGGGTCGAAGACGCTATTTGCCTGATATAAATTCGGTCAATGCCAATATGCGGGGATTTGCCGAACGCAATGCCATCAATGCTCCCATACAGGGTTCAGCCGCTGATATGATTAAAATCGCCATGATTAATATTCATCGGGAGCTCCGTAACCGCAATCTAAATTCCTGGATGGTTCTGCAGGTACACGACGAATTGGTGTTTGATGTTAAGCGAACAGAGATGGATGTTGTAAAACCTTTGGTGAAGGAAATGATGACGAATGCCCTTCCTTTAAGCATTCCTGTTGAAGTGGATATAAATACCGGAGAAAATTGGCTGGAGGCTCATTAAGGTTTTTGTGCAAATAATCTTTCGATAAGATTCCCCATCATCATGGCAATGACAGCTACGGACAGGGTGAGCCAGGTGTCGTCAACCGGAGGAAGTTTTATCCATTGGGAAACAATAAAATAGCTACTGGTGAAGATAGAAGAGATAAACGCCAGGATGACAGCCGTGTTGGTGAGCATTTTTCGGTAATAAATTCCTAAAACAAGCACTATGGCCCCGACCGAACGAATAGCATATGATACATAAGCTGCCTCAAGTATGCCGCTTCGAATGGCCACAGCAAGAGGAACAATGACCAAATTGATCAAAATAACCAACCTTTTTGCAGCCAATAAAACGCGGGCATCGCTGGCCTCGCGTCGTATCATGCCCTGAAAGATGTCTTTGGTTGCAATGGTAACAATGGCAAAGTTGACGGGTCCTGCCGTGCTGAAGATAGCCGCAAGTATACCGGCCAATGCAAGTCCGCCCCAAACCGGAGAAATAAATTGAGGAGAAAGCAATAATGCGGTCAGCGCCATCTTAGGGTTGGTGATTGCTGATGGCTGGATAAACATCCCTGACCTGGCTAAGAGACCGAGAAGAGCTGTTAAAAATCCAAAGGGTGCAATGAGAAAAGCTGATAGAATGGCTGCTTTTTGTGCTGTTTTTACATCTCTGGCAGCAAAAATGGGTTGAATGCTGGCTTGCGCTGCCATACCCCCAAGTACTCCACCCACCACAAGGCTCATGGCCGACGAGAAGTTATGGCTAAAAGGATTGAACAGATTGTCAGGAGCTCCGCCTGCCAAAAGCGCCTGCTTTAAGGGCTCCAGGCCTCCGGCTTTTTTAAGTCCAATCCATAAAGCAATACCCACTCCCAGATATCTTGCAAACATATGCACAATGCCCGTAAGTGCTATGGCATGCATGCCTCCTGTGTAAGTATAAAAGGTTATGATGCCGGCCGATATCAAAACTGACCAGAACCAACTGAGGTTAAACAAAGGGGCAACAACGCCCGCACACGTTTGAATCTGAACAAAGGCCAGAATGATATACGCCACAAGAAAGGCTAAGGAAGAAATACGGCTGATTTTTTCTCCGAACAGAAATCCGAGCATTTCTCCCACTGTATGCACGCCACGGCTGCGGTAATGCCTGGCAACAGTGAATCCGATAATGAGCATTCCCAGCGAAGTTGCCAGATTATATAATACAGGTTCCAATGTACCCGTTGTAAAAGCTCTTTCGCTTACCCCAATGGTGCTCAATCCTCCCAGCCACTCGGCCGCCACTACCATGGCACATGCCCACACTCCCAGATTGCGACCGGCTACAAGAAACTCCGTAGAAGATTGATGGGCTGCTTTTGCTGTAAAGAATACTGCCAGGTTTACTACAATAAAATAGGCCAAAATAAGGATGAGATGTATGGGCATAGCCAAAGCTTTTTGATGCGGCAAAGATAAAAACCCACCCGGAAGAGGATTTATGCAAGAATTTTCGGATTAACTGACCACGTGTAGTTGATTGCCTTCATATTAAGCAGCTAAATGGAGGTATTGTTATCAAAGAACCGAAGATGAATTAACTTTGCAGCATGGAAAAAACCAGAATACAGAAAATAGGCAGACTTATTGAACGCGAAATGGGCGACCTGTTGCGTGACGCAACGCCTTTTATAGGGTCAGGCATGATCACCGTGACTAAAGTGAATGTGACTCCTGATTTGCAAATCGCAAGAGTTAATGTGAGTATATTCGGAGTGCCTGATAAAAAAGCAGCTCTCGAGCAGCTGAAAACGCATACCAAAGAATTACGTTTTGCGCTGGGGCAACGTATACGTTACCAGGTAAGAATTATCCCCGAGCTCCAGTTTTATCTCGATGATTCGCTGGATTATATCGAAAACATCGACCGCTTGCTGAAACAATAGACTATGCATTACGATACCATAAAGCATCCCCTGGGAAGGTTTTTTAACCTTCATCCGCTATTGCGCATAATTTTTTATAAGCTATTGAACCTGTTGTTATTGCGCACATGGCATGTAAAAAAAGCGCTTCGTAAATGGGCCTCTAAACATCCGGGGCCAGCTTCCATACTCGATGCCGGAATGGGTTTTGGTCAATACTCTTATCTGCTGGCCAGGCTTAATCCTGATTATCAGGTTTTAGGTGTGGATCTCAAGGAAGAACAGGTGACCGATTGTACAGAATTCTTCAGAAAAGCAGGCCTTCGTAATGCAAATTTCCAAATGGCTGACCTTGAAAAGTTCGATATCAAAGAACAATTCGACCTGATACTTTCGGTAGATGTTATGGAGCATATACCCGATGACAATGCGGTTTTCCGGAATTTTTATCAGGCTTTAAAACCCGGAGGGCAGCTTATTATATCTACCCCTTCCGATCAGGGCGGAAGCGACGTGCACAGTCACGAAGAAGAGGGCAAGGGCGAAAGCAATCGTTCATTTATTAGCGAACATGTGCGCGACGGATATAATATTGCAGGCATTCAAGAGCAATTGCAAAGAGCTGGATTTAGCCGTACTGAAGCCGTTTACACTTACGGCACCCCCGGCAAGATTTCCTGGAAACTCTCCATGAAATACCCTATCTTGATGCTCAACGCCTCGCGATTGTTTTTTATCATTCTGCCCTTGTATTATCTGCTGACATTTCCGTTTTGCTTGATACTTAATGGTCTTGATGTTAAAGGAAATCATCGGACAGGTACGGGATTGCTCGTTAAAGCCTGGAAATAAATTAAATTGACAAATTATGCGGTTTCCCCTTTTCGTTGCTTTCCGTTACCTGATTAGCCGCAAAGGGAGTTCTGCCATCCATATTATTTCTTTGATCTCGGCAGCCGGTATTCTTGTGGGCACAGCCGCACTTATTGTGGTTTTATCGGTTTTCAACGGCTTTGGAGAAGTTATCCGTGGCCTTTATAATTCTTTCGACCCTGACTTGAAAATTACTGCTTTGCAAGGCAAAGTATTCGTCCCTGATTCTTTGGCAGTGCATAAGATAAAACAGCTTACGGGTGTTGCCGGAGTTGTGTCTGTAATTGAGGATAATGCTCTTTTTCGGTACGACAGGCAACAACATATAGGAGTGCTGAAAGGAGTGGACAGTGATTTTGAAAAATTTTCAGGGATAGGTCAAAAAGTACTCAGAGGAACGTTTTTATTGGAAGACTCATCATGGGCATATGCCTTGGCAGGCGCAGGTGTGGCTTATTATCTGGGATTGAATCCCGACGACTTTTTTCATCCCCTGGAAATTTATGTGCCTTCCCGCAATTTCAATCCCACGGGATTGAGTGCAGCAAATGCTTTCCGTCGTCAGGCCCTGCCGGTATCGGGTATTTTCAGTATTCAACAGGATTTTGATGTGAAGTACATTATAGCCCCTCTGGAAATTGCCCGTAAGCTTTTTGATTATCCCCATGAAGTATTTGCATTGGAATTGTACCTTAAACCCGGAACAAATAGCAGGGAATTGAAAAGGCAGGTAATTTCTATTCTTGGGCCTGGGTATTCGGTAGCCGATCGGGGTGAGCAACAGGCTATGCTCTACCGGATCATGCGTACAGAAAAATATGCAATCTTTATCATTTTGTCTTTCATTATATTAGTAGCAGCCTTTACTTTGATAAGCACCATTGGAATGATGGCTATCGAGAAGCAAAAAGACATTGCCCTTTTGCTGAGCATGGGAGCAACGGCTCGCCATATCCGTAATATTTTTCTGTATCAGGGTTTGCTTATCAGTATATTGGGTGGGTTGGCCGGCCTCACCTTGGGAGCCTTCATGTGTTTTTTACAGGAAAAATTCGGTTTTATAAAAATCAACGCCAGCGGAAATTCCTTCGTAATCAGCGAATACCCCGTTCAAATGCAACTACCCGATTTTTTTGTGGTGTTTGCCATCGTCTTGCTTATCGGTTTTTTAGCGGCAATTTTACCTGCATCACGGGCTTCCAGTGAGCAACCGGCTTTTTATCTGCGACAAGAATAAAATTTTTGGGGTTGTTGTGTCTTTTTATCTGTATTTGTGATTATCTTTGAGAAATAACCAGGGCATGAAATCCCGCAAGTCGATAAAGAAAAATAAACCGGAGGCTCGTAACC
>DDBO01000120.1 GCA_002332755.1 Bacteroidales bacterium UBA2030
TTATTCCAGGTCAATAAAGCTAACCTTGTGAGGATATCGTTTGCGGTAAATCTCTCTGACCTTTTCCATGAGTGCTTGCCTCAATTCGTCGGTACCTTCTTTTCTTACAGCTGAGATTAAGAAATAGGGTTGATGGCTCTCGAGCAGATACCTGGGCAGAAAGGTAGCTTCTTCTGCTGAGGCGTTTGTATCGTGGGAGATAAGGTCTATCTTATTGAAAACGGTAATTATCTCCTTTTCTCCGGCGGCGATTTCCGTTAAGGTTTCATTCACCACGCGCAATTGGTCTTCGAGTGCAGGATGCGAGGCGTCGGCTACGTGAAGAAGGATATCGGCCTCGCGCACCTCGTCGAGGGTCGACTTAAAGGATTCAACAAGCGTATGCGGTAACTTACGGATGAATCCGACCGTATCGGATAAAAGGAAGGGTGTAAAGTCGATAACCACACGTCTTACTGTGGTATCAAGGGTGGCAAACAGCTTGTTCTCGGCAAATACATTCGACTTGCTCAAAAGATTCATCAGGGTTGATTTCCCAACATTGGTATATCCAACCAGTGCTACCCTTACCAGGGCTGAGCGATTTTTTCGTTGGGTTTGCTTAATCTGGTCTATCTCTTTGAGTTGTTTTTTGAGCAATGCAATGCGATTTCGGATGACGCGACGGTCGGTTTCAATTTCTTTTTCCCCGGGTCCCCTCAATCCAATTCCCCCTCTTTGCTTTTCAAGATGTGTCCACATGCGGGTGAGGCGAGGCAACATATACTCATATTGAGCCAATTCGACTTGTGTGCGCGCATGTGCAGTACGCGCCCGGCGGGCAAAGATGTCGAGTATCAGGTTGTTGCGGTCTAAAACTTTGCATTTCAGCTCCTTTTCAATATTTCTGATCTGCGAACCACTGAGCTCGTCATCGAAAATTGCAATGTCAATATTGTGTGTAGCTACAAAAGTCCCAATTAGCAAAAGCTTACCCCTTCCAACAAAAGTGCGGGAATCGGGATGGGTGAGCCGCTGGCTGAATCTGGCCACTACCTCGGCCCCTGCTGTATCGGCCAAAAATTCAAGTTCATCGAGGTATTCCTTTAGTTTATCTTCGTCCTGACCCGGAGTAATGAGCCCTATAAGTATGGCTTTTTCTTTCTTTACGGCTGTTTCTATCATAATAAATTTAATGCCTGCAAAATTAAAGATTCAATATTGCATTTTGCTGTTAAAGTTTGTAGCTCTCTCTGGTTGATCCCAAAACAAAGCCTCGGGAATGGCATTTTGTTTTTTAGCATTTTTGCATAAAAAATAATGCAAGTGAGATATATAGGTTTGTTATGGATTTTTCTCCTTCCATTCCATATGGCGGGGCAATCGTTCAGCAATTTTTTGGTTTATTTAAACACACTCCCCGACACTGAGAGACAAACCAGAGTAGATAGTTTTCTGGCTGTGCATCCCGTGTGCCCTCTCATCGAATCTGATTCCATCTGTCATTTCATCTATACGGGTAATTCCCAGAAAGTTCAGATTGCAGGAGATTTTTCCAATTGGTCATCTCTGCTTGATTTTTCGAGAGTGGAGGGTACAAATCTTTGGTATTTGACCCAAACTTATGAGCCCGATGCCCGACTCGACTATAAATTGATAATCGATGGAAATCAATGGATTCTGGATCCCCGAAATTCATACACCTGCACAGGCGGTTTCGGGCCAAACAGCGAACTTCGTATGCCCCAGTATGTACCACCCGTTGAAGTGGAATATAACTCCGGCATTGCTCATGGTTCAATACGCGATACTACATTTTATAGTATCTATCTGAAGAATAGCCGTAAGATTTGGGTTTACACACCCGCAGGAATAAGCCCGGAGAAGAGTTATCCAGTGGTCTATGTGCACGATGGAGATGGTTACCTTGCCCTTGCATCCATGCGAAATGTGCTGGATAATCTTATTGCATGGGGCCAATTGCAGCCACTGATTGCTGTTTTTATTCCCCCGGTTGACCGTACTGAGGAATACGCAGGGAGCAAACAAGCGGCTTTTACCGATTTCATGGTGAAAGAGGTGGTTCCCTGGATTGACAAACGATATCCCACTATTCTGCATCCCTGGGGAAGGGCCAATCTGGGTGCTTCCAATGGAGGTAATATTTCATTGTGGCTTACTGTATCCCACCCTGAGGTATTCGGCCTCGTTGCTGCCATGTCGAGTAATGTTGAAAATAACATCAAAACGAAAGTGCAACAAGGTGTTACACCATCTGTTAAATACTATCTCGATATCGGTACCTATGATATCCCTATTCTTATTCAGCGGGTTGCTGATTTTCGGCAATTGCTTGAAAACGGGAATGAAGTATTTCTTTTTCAGCAATTTCACGAAGGGCATTCCTGGGGAAACTGGAAGGCCCATATCGATGATGCCTTGATTTGGCTTTTTGGAGCAGTAGGATCTACCGGTGAAAATCCAAAAACGAAAATTCGTTGCATCTACCAGCCAGATACCAACAATATTCTGATTACTTTGCCCTCAGCTCCTTCTAATGATTTAAAATGTAGCGTTTTCGATTTATCCGGAAAATTGTGCTCTGAGGTAATGGCCCCGGCAGGGACAAATGATATTAATTGGAAAGCCCCGGATCTTTCCCCGGGTATCTATCTTGTAGTGGTGAAAGGGCCAGGTTTTGTGGCGAGTGAAAAGGTAAAGGTGCACTAAATGTGGTTGGCTTTGCTCCTCAGCTTTGCCTTGATACTTAAAAGCTGTAATAATACGAAGCAATAAATTAGCCCAAACTCAGAAAGATTCGCTTGAGTATTGAATTAGGTCTTTAGCATCCCCTTAATAGGGCAAAAAATACTGGTGTGAAAAGTAATGTA
Organism: Bacteroidales bacterium UBA2030; assembly: GCA_002332755.1. Taxonomy (GTDB): domain Bacteria; phylum Bacteroidota; class Bacteroidia; order Bacteroidales; family TTA-H9; genus UBA2030. Next base: position 2,871 of record DDBO01000120.1, read on the forward strand.
ATTATACTCTTTCAACAACCGATGCAATGCCCTGGCCCACACCAATACACATGGTGCAGAGAGCTCTTTTCAGGCCGGTGGTTTGCAACTGATGCACTGCGGTGGTCACCAATCGGGCTCCACTCATGCCCAAAGGATGTCCTAAGGCGATGGCACCTCCTAAGGGGTTAATGCATGGATCGTCGTCGGCTAGTCCCAGCTCCCTGATGCAAGCCAGGGATTGAGCGGCAAAAGCTTCGTTAAGCTCAATGATGTCTATATCTGCCAGAGAGAGGTTTAGCCTGGCTAACAGTTTCTTGGTGGCAGGCACAGGACCAATTCCCATAATGCGCGGAGGTACACCGGCAGCCTGGATTCCTATAATGCGAGCCAGAGGTGTCAGGTTATAGCGTTTTGCGGCTTCAGCTGATGCAAGCAAAAGTGCTGCTGCACCATCATTAACACCCGATGCGTTTCCTGCGGTTACTGTTCCACCCGGCCTGGATACCGGCTTCAGCGTAGCTAATTTTTCAACCGAGGTGAGCCTGGGATGTTCATCCACCAGAAACTGGATTGGTTCTGCTTTGGGTTTTGGTATTTCTACCGGAATAATCTCTCTTACAAAAGCTCCCGCCTCTATTGCCTTGGCTGCTTTGGATTGACTTCTCCAGGCAAATAAATCCTGGTCTTCGCGGCTGATATGGTACATATCTGCCAGGTTTTCGGCCGTTTCGATCATCGAGTCGGTGCCATACAATTCCTGCATGCGCTTATTGATAAAACGCCAGCCAATAGTTGTATCATAAATCTGTACATCGCGAGCAAAAGGCTCGGCACTTTTTCCCATTACAAATGGTGCCCTCGACATGCTTTCTACTCCTCCCGCAATTATCAGGTGAGCGTCGCCGGTCATTATCGCACGCATCCCCTGCCCGACAGCTTCCATCCCTGAACCGCAGAGTCGGTTGACCGTAACTCCGGGTATAGTATGACTAAATCCAGCCAATAAAAGTGCCATGCGGGCTACATTTCGGTTATCCTCACCCGCCTGATTGGCACAGCCCAGAATAATATCATCAACTTCATCCCAATTGACGCCGGGATTACGCTTTATGAGAGCTTTCAGGGGGATAGCAGCCAGGTCATCAGTCCTGATTACCGACAGAGTGCCGGCGTATTTACCTATGGGTGTGCGAATAGCATCGCAGATGAAAACTTCTTTTAACATGTTGCGATAATTAGACGTTGAGCATGGGTTTAATATGCCTGAAGCCTTTTAGAGCAGCTTCTGCCAGTAGGTCTATTTCTTTTTGGGTCATTACGGTAGAAAGCATGCAAGAATTACTGTTTACCATAATGATTCCCTGATCGTACATGAAATCGAGGAAGGTTGCGACGATTTTTTTCATGGAATCATCCTCATAAGCTTCGCGATAGTTTGAAGGAGGAACCTCCCTGAAATGTAACTTAAACATGGAACCATCGCCCGTAATGCTTAGAGGTATTCCAGCTAACTGGCCTGCTTCTACGAGTTGCTTGCGTGCCTGAGCAGTAAGTGCATTAAGTTTTTTTACAGTTTCTTTATCATAAAGTTCCATG
>DDBO01000169.1 GCA_002332755.1 Bacteroidales bacterium UBA2030
AGCTATCGACAAAACCATGCGCGAAGCCAGCGGACACCTGATGGGACCCTTTGAAATGGCCGACACCATTGGGCTCGACAAATTGCTGCGCTGGATGGAAAACCTTTACACCGAATTTGGTGATCTTCGCTACAAACCCTCACCGCTTATCAAACGAATGGTAAGGGCCGGCCTGGTGGGCCAGCGCGTTGGCGAAGGCTTTTACAAATGGAACGAAAAAGGTAAACAAATAAAACCCGGGACGGTAGCCACGCTGGGAAGGGAGTAATTTATTCGCAAACCAAAAAATATATAATACAATGAAAATCATAGTTCTGAACTGTGGAAGTTCATCCATCAAATATCAACTTTTCGATATGCCCTCGGCTGAGGTAATTGCCAAGGGATTGGTAGATAAAATAGGACTTAAAGGAGCCTCCATCAAACATAAACGCAACGATGGTCTTGAGTTTAAGGTTGAAGGAGAAATTCTCGACCATCAGACCGGGATTGAGTACGTACTTGGTATCCTCATTCATCCCCAATACGGAAGTCTTAAAAACATTAAGGAGGTGGATGCTGTAGGTCACCGCGTGGTGCATGCCGGGGAAAAATTCGGTGGAAGCGTTCGCATAAAACCCGAAGTTATTCAAGCTCTTGAAGAATGTATTGACCTGGCGCCTCTTCACAATCCACCTAACCTGGAAGGTATTTATGCCATCACCCGCCTGCTTCCCGAAGTTCCTCAGGCCGGAGTATTCGACACCGCCTTCCACCAGACTATGCCCGAATATTCGTACCTCTACGGGCTTCCCTATTCTCTTTACGAAAAATATAAAATTCGTCGCTACGGATTCCATGGCTCAAGCCACAAATTTGTATCACGCAGGGCAGCTGAAATTCTTGGAAAAGACCTTAAAGAACTGAAAATTATTACCTGTCATCTGGGGAATGGTGCTAGTATTGCTGCAATCAAAAATGGCAAGTCGATCGACACCAGCATGGGAATGACTCCCATCGAAGGGCTGATAATGGGTACACGTAGCGGCGATGTGGACGCAGGAGCACTCTTACACATTGCCAATAAAGAGGGTATTGGCATCCAGACACTTAACACTCTTATTAATAAATTTAGCGGCGTTTTGGGAATTTCAGGCATTTCGAGCGACATGCGCGATCTCGAAATAGCTGCTGCCGAAGGCAATCATCGGGCTGCCCTGGCCCTTAAAATGTATCAATATCGTGTAAAAAAATATATCGGTGCATACGCAGCAGCTATGGGCGGTGTCGATGCCATTGTGTTCACCGGTGGAATCGGAGAAAATGATTTCAACACTCGGAAAGAGGTAATGACAGATATGGAATGGCTAGGCGTAGATTTCGACTTTGAAAAGAACGACCAGCTTAAAGGTAAGGAAGTCATACTCACACGCCCTGCATCAAAGGTAACCGTAATGGTAGTGCCTACTAACGAAGAGTTGGTGATAGCTGCCGATACTTACCAAATAGTTACCAAAAACCTTGACATGGTATAATCGCAAATACATCAAACATCCTTAACCGGTCTCAGGATGGGGCCGGTTTTTTTTTGAGGAGCCATAAATGAGAGGGCATCAAAAATAATTGTTGATCACCATTGTGTAAGAAAGGCAACAGGTATCCGTGGAGCAGTAGAATCTACAAATGCTCAGGTCTTATGTTTCTTTTTCTTTGCCGAAGGGAAAAGAACATTGTTTAAAATCAGGCGGTAACCCGGAGAATTGGGGTGAAAATCCAGTTCGGTTGGGGGGTCGCCCACAAAGTGCTGATAGTCTTCCGGATCGTGGCCTCCGTAAAAAGTCCATGTGCCACGGCCAAAATCGCCATGAATATAACGAGCTTCACCTGCTTCACTGTTTTCACCCATGATAACCACCTCAGGTTTAATATATTGTTTGCGAAAAGCGGTCGACTGCCCCATAAAACCTTTGATAATGCGGGTGTGATTCTGACAAAGCATGGTAGGAATGGGGTCCCACTTTGCCGAAAAATCGAAAAGGGTGAAATAGTCGTTTTCTTCATTAAGTCCGCGCCTCACCGGATCAACATCGATAGATGAAATCTCATATTCGTAGGGGTTGGTAGAAATCGTGAAATCGGTAAAGGCAAAACACTGGCTGTAATCGAGTTTTGCCTGGGCATCGGGGTCGATTGGGTCGCCGTCGAACATCACATCGCAAATGTCGGTATTTTGGGCAGCCAATGCCACATCGTAACTATCAGGAGCCGAACACATGGCAAACAGATAGCCACCACCGGCTACAAATTCCCTGATCTTAAGTGCAACCGCAAGTTTCATTTTCGATACTTTGCTAAAGCCCAGCTTATGGGCTGTAGCCTCATTGAGGCGCACATCTTCCTTATACCAGGCATAATCTTTATATCGGGCCCAAAACTTTCCATACTGTCCGGTGAAATCTTCATGATGCAGGTGCAGCCAGTCGTAAGTTGGCAAAATGCCTGTAAGCACTTCTTCATCGTAAATGACATCGTAGGGAATCTGTGCATAAGTAAGTACCAGAGTTACAGCATCGTCCCAGGGTAATTTGTTCTTGGGGGAATACACAGCAATTTTGGGTGCTTTCTGCATGTGCATGGCATCCATGTTCAATTCGGGGCGGGCTATTTCTTCCTGGAGGGCTGCGGCCTGGGCATCGGGTAAAAATTCAATGCCAACCCCTCTCAGCTTACACTCTTTTTCGATGGTAGCGGCATAAGGCAACAGAAAGCTGCCTCCCCGATAATTGAGAAGCCAGTCAATTTCGAGGCCCTGCTGCAGCACCCAGTAAGCAATGCCATAGGCCTTGAGGTGATTGGGCTGACGTTCGTCCATGGGGACCAGCAGATAAGCCCCCTGTACCGCCTGCGACATTGCCAGCGATACGATTAAGCCTGTTATAATCAATATTCTGCGCATAGACCCTTCGGTTTAAAACCTGAAATAATGTAGGTGTAGCTCCGATGCATGGAAAAATAACGCCTCTGGATAAAGAATGTTTTAAAAGGGCAGAGAATCGGGCGGTTCCGGGGGAAGTTCACTATTCATACGAGAGGGAATCGTGACTGTGGAGCCACTTTGTGAAGCACCCGGGTAGTAATACTCAGAGCCACCGCCCATTTCATCATCATCCATGAAGCGGGCGTATTGAGCAATAAATTTGAGCCGAATGTCACCGGTTTTGCCATTTCTATGCTTGGCAATCATTATGTAAGCCTTGTTTGTGGTAGGGCCATTCTCGTCGCTCTCGATTTTATAATATTCAGGTCTGTAGATAAACAGCACAATATCGGCATCCTGCTCGATGGCGCCCGACTCACGCAGGTCGCTCAGCTGAGGTTTCTTCGCTCCTCCGCGCGTTTCTACACTTCGGTTAAGCTGAGAAAGGATAATTACCGGAATATTGAGTTCTTTGGCCAAACTTTTTAACGAACGGCTGATGGTAGCAATTTCCTGTTCGCGGTTGCCCTTATTATCTCCCCCGGTGGTCATCAGCTGAATGTAGTCGATCATGGCCAGCTGAATATCATATTTTTCTTTCAGTCGCCGACATTTAGCCCTTAATTCAAAAATAGAAAGGGCCGGTGTATCGTCAATATAAATGGGGGCTTTTATCAGGGGAGTTATTTTAACGTTGAGTTGTTCCATTTCGTAGTCGGCAAGATTGCCTGTACGCAATTTATCGGCAGGAAGACCGGCTTCAGACGATATCAATCTTGTAACCAATTGCTTAGCACCCATTTCAAGAGAGAAAATAGCCACAGGGCGCTTGTGATCGATGGCAATATTGCGTGCCATACTTAAGATGAATGCGGTTTTACCCATACCGGGTCGGGCGGCTACAACAATCAGGTCGGTTTTTTGCCAACCTCCTGTAATCTGGTCAAGGTAAGTGAAACCCGAGGGCACACCTGTAAGGTGCCCTTCAAATTCGCGAGCCTTACGAATGTCTTCTATAGCCTGGGCAACAAGTGCGTCCATTTTGGCATAGTCACGCCGAAAGGTTTCTTCGCTGATGGAAAACAAGTTCTGCTCAGCCTTATCCAACAAATCGAAAACATCTGTAGTGTCTTCGTAAGCATCGCGAATGATGTCGGTAGAAACCCTTATGAGCTCTCGCTGGATATATTTCTCGGCAATAATGCGCGCATGGTATTCAATATTGGCCGAGGAGGCAACCCGGTTGGTTAGCATGGCGAGATAATAAGGGCCTCCCACCACCTCGAGTTCACCCGATTTGCGAAGCTCGTTGGTAACCGTCACCAGGTCGATGGGTTCGGATTCACCAAAAAGTCGTTGAATGGCCGAATAGATTCTTTGATGCGCATCTTTATAGAAGGCTTCCGCTTTCAAAAAATCTATCACAGCGTTGATGGCTTTGCTATCGAGCAGCAAAGCACCCAAAACCACCTCTTCCACATCGGGTGCCTGGGGTGGAATTCTCCCATGCATTTCTTCGGAAGGTGTAACCCTGGCCCGTCCTCTCTTAGGAGCTGCCTTTCCTGTTTCGTTGATGTTTTCGTTCGTATTCTTGTTTTCCATGCTTCAAAAGTAATTCTAAAACCTGTCTTTGGCCAATTACTCTAAAAAAAGTTTTCCACAGTCTAATTCGTTGTTTATCAATCAAAAAAATCAAAACCGAGGTAGCACCCCGTCAAGCCCGTAATCCTCGCATAATCATTTGATTAACATAACTATACAATTGAAGAGGATTGTACTTTCTCCAGCCAATTTCATTGAAACGACCGCCAAATATCATGTAATTGTCGAGCCTCCCCTGATTAAACTCCTGAATAACATGTTCCCTGAAGTTGATTCCTATAATAAAGCCATCTTCCAACTCTTCAAACCATTCCTGATAATAATCGTCGGTATCACGATGAAAATTAAGGACATTTTCTCCGATCAGTATAAATACTCTTACGCCATTGTCGATAAGCACATCTATCACATTGCGCTTAAGAAACATAATATCATTATTGATGCAGTCGTTCCATTCTCCGAGTAACTCTATAATAGTAAACCCCTGGTTATAATCGGTATAGAGAATTTTGAGGTACAAGGTTGGTGAACCAAATTCATCCCAAAGGGGGTGTATGAAATAATTGTATATGGTATTAGTGTAATGGTTTTCTTGGTAATGTCTTCCATAAAACGGGCTGCGAGGGTCGCGGGCAGCATTATAGAAGTGATTCCAAGCGTAAAAAGGCTCAAGATCGTGCATCGAAATTAACCCCCAATGTTATAAAAATTATTTGCTTGGTTCACAGTACCACTGGCCGGTTTTCGGGCTACAGCTGTCATCAGGGCCTCCCTTACACCCATCTTTCGAATGTCGAAGCCTATGTTGGAGAACAAACAAGGTTTAATAAGGCCATCTGCCGTTAATCGCAAACGGCTACAAATACTACAGTTTCCGCCTTCTCCCCCTTCAACGGTGGTAAAATATCCTTCTGAAAGGTTCATTTGATGAATAAAACGTACCTCCAGCCTTTTGGAGGCCGCATATTCAGCTACTCTCAGGGCATCAGGCTCATATCGGGAGTGTACAACCACACAATTCAGTTTCACCGGGTGAAGTCCGGCTTCAAGGGCTGCGTCAATGCCTCTTAAAACTTTGTTTAAATCGCCTCCGCGGGTAATCTCGGCAAAACGCGACGGATCCGTGGAATCGAGGCTAACATTTATCCTCATGAGTCCAGCTTCCTTCAAAAGACGGGCAAATTTCTCGAGCAGCATTCCGTTGGTAGTCATGGCCAGGTCGGTAATACCCTCAACACCGGCAATCATCCTTACTAATTCAGTAATATCCTTCCTAACTAACGGTTCTCCTCCGGTCAGCCTCACTTTTTCTATTCCTAGTTCGACGGCCACCTTTATCACTTCGGTAATTTCTTCGAATGTAAGAATCTGAGAATGAGGCAACCACTTGAATTGGCCAGTGGGAACACAATAAGTACACCGCAAGTTGCAACGATCGGTTACTGAAATTCGCAGATAATTGATTTTCCGATTAAATCTGTCTAACATACACCCACTCTCCTTCCTTCACTTCAAAAACGCCTTCCTTTAATTCAATAAAACCCGAAGCTTGGGTGTAGGCATTAATGTGGGCCGAACCATTGTAGTTTAGTGTTAAAACTTTATTGTCTTGAATTCTCACCGGAATGAGCGAACGGCGTTTGGCCTTTTTTCGTTGATAACTCTCACCCATGGGTAATTGAAGAATTACCGGATTATGGGGCAAACCCACCATTGCCTTCAGAAAAGGCTTCACCAGCAATTCAAATTGTATAAATCCTGAAACGGGATTACCGGGCAGACCAAAGACAATCTTTCGGCCGATTTTTCCAAACAGCGTAGGCCTACCGGGCTGTATGGCAATGTTTTTGAAAATAATTTCAAGGCCAAGTTCTTTCATAACCTGTGGCACATAATCGTATTCACCCATTGAAACTCCGCCCGACATCAGCAATACATCACATTGTGATAGTAAGTATTCAATTTTCTCTTTAAGAATAGCCGGGTTGTCGGGAGCGATACCCGTGTAAACGAAATCGGCACCAGCGTCTTTTACCTGGGCAATGGTTTGCCAGGCATTGCTATTACGAATTTGCCCGGGGCCCGGCACATTCCAGGGCTCCACCAATTCGTCGCCCGTGGCCAGAATACCACATACCGGACGACGGTAAACCGCAGGAGTAAATACACCCGAAGTAGCCAATACGGCAATATGCTGCGCCTGAATTAGGGTACCAGATTCAAGCACTTTCTCACCTTTCCTGATATCTTCACCTTGGTGGGCTATATTCACCGGTTTACCTTTTCCCGTAAAAATTACCCTTCCAACATCATCCAGTGTAGTATCTTCTACAGGAATTACTGCATCGCAGCCTTCAGGAATCATTGCACCGGTCATGATGCGAGAACAGGTTCCCGCTTTAAGGGCATACTGTGGGACTTTACCTGCTGAAATAGTTTCAATAATTTCCAAAGGATTACCTAAGTCTTCAGCGCGACATGCAAAGCCATCGACGGCAGCCTTTTCGAAAGGGGGCATGTCGATGTCGCAACGAATATCTTCGGCCAATACTCGGCCCGATACTTCAGTAAGAGGGACACGCTCGGGGGCAGTGTACCATACTTCTGCCATAGTTTTTGCAATGGCCTCTTCGAGTGTAACCATTCGGATTATTTTTTGCAAAGATAAGAACCTTTGAGCCTGCTCAGGAAGGGAAATTCAAGCCTTAAATACCTTATGATATGAATTGTTTTACAAATAAAAAAAGGCCGCCCTGGAAAAGAGACGGCCTGAAAGAATCAAACTAAAGTTTAATTTATTTATTTTCTGCGAGTTCCCTGGAGGGCTTCGAAATCGAAGTTAAGGGTAAAACGCAAAGTGTTGTCGAGAGGATTGCGTTTATCGGTACTCACCAGATAGGAGAAATCGAGACCGAAAACATTGTATTTAAGTCCTGCGCCGAAGGTAAAGAACTGGCGGGCACCTTTGGTTGCCGATTCATGGAAATAACCAGCCCTGATAGCAAATTGCTTGTTGTACCAGTATTCCATCCCAAGAGCATAGGTAATTTCTTTCAGTTCCTCGCTAAAGCCACCCGGGGCATCATAAAAGGATTGCAGCATACCTTTAATTACCGATACATTGGGATCATGCCCTTTGAGGATAATCTGACGGCCTTGCTCGTCGTAGAGCGGTTGCCCGGTGATGCTATCGCGGGCATAAATAGGCATGGTGGGAACCAAAAGCTTGGTAAAATCAAGATTAAAAGCTATGGTGTTGTAATTGTCTATTTCATATTTCAAGGAAGGCCCCAGGCGCAGATTAGTAGGAATAAAATCTTTTTCAAGGGTCTGGGTATAGGAAATTTTAGCACCGATGTTGGAAATATTGATACCAAAATTCAGCCAGGCATCGTTACGATTGATAGAGATTTCTTTGGTATAGAAGAAGGCTACATCGGCAGCAAAGCTGGTACCGGCATGCGATTCCATTCCTTGTACTTCCTGGCCAAGCGTCAGGTTACTGTATATAAAACGTCCTGTTACCGACCCGCTAAAGTTGTCGGTGAGTTTGCGGGAATAGACGGCATCAAGTGAAAATTCGTTGGGCTTGTATGTTCCTTTAGGATTTCCGGCATAGTCGGTAAAAGTAATTTCACCCAGCGAAAAGTACCGCAATGAACCGGCAATTACCTGCTGGTCGTCGAGACGGAAATAACCTGTGAGAAATCCCAGGCCGATATCATCAACCAGTTGCCTAAGCCATGGAGTATAAGAGACAGAAAATCCCATGCCCTTTTCCATAAAAGCATACTTGGCCGGATTCCAATAAACAGAGGAAGGGTCAGGATCGCTGGCAACACCGGTTTCACCCATAGAACCTCCACGGGCATCGGGGCCAATCAACAAAAAGGGAACAGCGGTTGTAATGGGGAATTCGTCCTGTTGATTTTGACCAAAAGTCTTACCAGTAAATAGGGCAATTCCTGTAAGCAGGATAAAAGCAGCTTTCTTCGATGTATTCAACATATTAATTACGAGTGGATTATTGTTTTAAAATCTTTTCTCAAATTTAAGAGGTGCAAAATTAACGGAAAAAACTAAGTTTTATTTTAAAAAGCATTAGTCCAACAAAAGGGTTGAAACGAAATCCTTGGTTTAATGGCTAATAATCAGTTTCTGATATTGAATCCGGACAGTTCCGACACTATTCTCTACTTTAATTCTATAGGGATAGATACCTCCCGGCAATTTTACACCACTGTCGCTGCGACCGTCCCATTCAATGGGAGCTATACCGTAATCGCTGGTCGTGAAAGATGTCTGCAGTGTCTTCAACAACTGCCCCTGTAAATTAAATATTTCGATAGTAACCTTCAGATTGTTACCGGGTTGGTCGTGTTCGAAGGTAAACCAGGTTCTATCACTAAAAGGATTGGGAAAATTGGAAACCCTGCGCAGGCTGATTACCTGACCGTCACTCACAGTAAAGTAAACGGTTTTTACTGTGCTGTTGTCCTGGAGGTCCCAGGCACGGATAGAAAGGGTGTGTTGGCCAATTGCCAGATTGGTCAGCCTGTAGGTAATTTTACCTTTAGTGCCGAGATTATTCAAGGGTTGATAATAGGAACTGAGGTCGAAGGCATTGCGTGTATCATCATCCAGCCAGCCTACTATATTCTTGCCTATACCCAGATCACCAGGATTGATTCCTGATGAATCGGAGAGCTCTACCATAAGCATGGGATTGGCACTGGTAAGGTTTCCGGGAACAAAACGGTAATCATCCAGGTAAATATTGATTTCAGGCCCCAGGTTATCGGTGGCCAATGAGAAATCGAGCCCTCCAAGTATCACTCCCGAAAAAGCTCCTGCTGCATCGCTCACACTATCGGTGGCATAATAACTCAACTTGGGTGATCCAAAAGAATAATCTATGTCTTTGGGAAGAATAAGTTCAAAGTCGAATAATCCATCTTTTACAGGGACTGTCCCTTTGGCAATCACCCGGTCCTGAGTGTAAAAAGTCCAGGGTTTACTTGATATATCGTTGACCAGAGTATTTACTTTACGTTTTTTATCGAAAAGCTTAAAATATAGCTTACCATTGAACTCTGTTTTAACAACCTTGTCTTTGCCCACAATTTCCCCCTTAAATCGTACCCGCTGACATGCCTTGAGGGTATCAGAAAAATCTTGAACAGGGATATTATTAATATGAGTAGTTACAACCTCATAGGTAGGAAAAACGGCTTTGATGGCAGGGTCGCCCAGAAGCAGGAAGTTACGTATATTAATATTGTTGTTGTTAAGGTTTTTGGATAATCGCACCAGATCACCTAACCTCAGAATTTCAACATTGGAATGCTGGAAAAGCGTTTTGTAAAAAGACTGATTAAGCGTTGCATTGGTTTGAGAAAAGGCGATGCGGGTGGTAGTAAAAATAGCTACTCCTCCCCCGTTAGGTCTTAAAATAACATGTTCTCCTCCTGAAATGCGTTCCGGGTCATCGAAGCGGCTAAACTCGCAAGTAGCTGTTACAAAAATGGGTAGGCGTCCGTCATTTTCCCAGGCATAAATCTCAGGAATGGTCAAAATCCATTCGCCCGCCCAACCCAGTTCGCCGCCGTGTCCGGTATAATTCACAAACAAGGCTCCCTCATTCACTTGCCTTTTGAGTGCCCCGTTTGCATCGGGGTAACGCTGCCCCTGGGCAGTACTAATTTGCTTAAATGCATCCGCATAAATCTTGTTAACATTGATAATCCTTGAAGATGTATCGATGATGTAAGCTAATTTTTCTGCTTGTTCAAGGTGAACGCTGCTGTCTTCATCATCGGCAACCAGGCAAATCGTATTTCTCCAGGCGCCATGCATGGGATATCCTGCACTCAGGTATTCATCCACCTTGTCGACCATCACCTGGGCTTCTTCTTTCGTTGAAACCGGAAAACGACCAATACTTATATCGATCTTCCCCTTACCGTCAACACCTTCTGTGGAATCCATCAAACCATAAAAATCGTCGGCAGTATAAGATTCGATGTAACTCAGGCTCTCGGCTGATTGATAAGCAGGGATAAATACCTTGTTGCCTGGTATACGATTCTTTGGATCATAACTTCCGTCACCAAAAAGCAATAAATAACCCGGCTGAGTGCCTTGCGAGCGTGTCCAGAGCATGCGTATGAATGAACGAATGGCCACAGGGTCTTTGGCCCCGGCCGAAAACTCATTGTATATCTGGTCTACATCAACCACGGCAACACTTAGTCCGCTTCTCTCCCGATGTATCTGGGCCAGGCGCTCGGCTTCTTCCCAAAATAGCTTATGAGTAACTATAATATAATCAACCGGCTGCATGGAATGCAGGTTTTGATTAGCTACTTTGCCGGCAAAAGCCGGTTTAAAGTACTCAGTTCCATCGAAAGCTATAAAACGATGCCCATTGGGCGATTGCAGTTTAAAGATTTGTTCTGTTCCGTTTCTACTGGTAATCAATTTTTTAGGCTCTATAGGATTGGTAACTAACCATATCTCTGCGTTGTTACCCCCATCATCAAACACAAATTCAGGAGTATTCCCTAGTTGAGGTCTGGGAATGTAAGAAAATTCCATCTGAGAGCCTTCGAATTTCAACATTCGGTGTACAGTAAGCTCGATATAATCGAGATACCCAAGTGAAAGCACATGATTTTTGATGTAATCGATTTTGACGCTCACTGTATCAGACCTTAAGTCAAAATTAAACAAGGCATTTCCTGACCTGGCATAGAGTCTAAGAGACATTTCAGCGGTCAACCCCGCCATATTGAGGGTTGACTTCAGTATGTCATTCACATAGACCTTAAAGCTACTTTCGGCCAAAGAACGCGAGCATAAACCAATATCGGCTATGGCACTTTGTTGAGAATCCCGGTCTTTTATTACAAATTTAAATTCACGGCTGGTTGTGTCGTCAAAAACTTCTCCCCACCAATTCTTTCCGCTCTTCGTCATCAAACGATCATTTTTCTCATGCAGAATGGAAAAGGGATAAGATTTCACGGTGTGGGTAGCATTAAGTGAAGTTGAGCCTTGGGTTTGTATGCGCAAGGGGGTTTCTGTGCCATAGGTAAGAAAATACCATGTAGTATCGGAATATATATTAGTGACATGGTCCAATTTCTGTTTCAGTGGGTTGATGAGCCATTTATGAGGGCTTTCCCCAAAAAAGAGAATAAAGTCGGTGGGATCGAAGGTGCCGTCTTCTTCCCCCACAACCCTGATGGCTACTTGAGGTAAATCGTCGAAAGTATTACTGGAATTCAATTCGGGAAGCATCCCTCCGCCTGAGCCATGTAATGAAAGCGTTCGGGGATCTATTTCGTCAGGGTCTATTCCCCATGATTTCAAATCCTGATAAGTAATTTTATAAACCCCTGTCTGGGTTACACCTAGCTTATACCAATTCCCGAAGGCAAGCAAAGAGTTTTCAGCATAAACAAAAGGACTATCTTTGAAGGAAGCTTCAGGATCACTCACCCATCGATATTTAGGGGTAAAACGCAAGAATCTCTCCAACCTTCCGGTAACAGCATTTATCCGGAAAGGATGAAAAGAAATGCGCGCTATCCAGGCTCCACGTTCAGCCTCCATGCTAATTTTTATATCTGGCTCTTGCCCAATCGGTCCTGTAGCCTGATAATCAATAGGCTCTGAAACAATGTTTTCAAGGTCAAATTTGATAGTATAGCCCGGTCCCGGACAAGGAATCTGCATCACGTATATCGGAAGCCCCAACTTATAATCGGGTTCAAATCCATCAAACCAAGCCTTATAGAATCCTTCAGGCATGGGTGGGTCTTCCTTCCATTGAATTGTGATTTCTGACTGGGCCAACAGTGCCCTTGAACTTAAAATCAGTGCAACTAAAAACGATTTACATAGAATATTCCTTATAAGCTGCAACATCTATTGATTACCTCCTTTGATAACTCTTGTACTCTTCATCATAATATTTCCATTTTCATCGGTTAAGGTTAGCCGAGCCAAATAAAAACCTTGACGAAGCAGGGCTCCGTTATCGGCACTGCCATCCCAGGAAATGGGTTCGCTACGATATCCCGTGCCTTCAGTGACCTGCCGAATAGTTTTCACTTTCTTCCCTGCCAAATCAAAAATTTCGATAAGGGCTTCAAACCGGCCTCCGGCCTGGTTCTGCTCAAATACAAACCAGGTATTGTATGAAAATGGATTGGGATAATTGTAGAAGCGACTGATTTCTAATGATGAAGAATTCTTAACAACAAATTTCAAAGTAGCAGTAGCCGAATTATTATAGACATCCCATGCGGTAAGCCTTAGGGTATGTTCTCCTTCAGAAAGGTTTTTAAAGCCATAACGCACTGAGCCGCTGGTGAAAGTTCCCACATCGGAAGTGTAATATTGGTTAAGAATAAGAGGATGACGGGTATCGTCGTCGAGAATGGCGACTATATCGTGTCCTATTCCACTACCAACCGTATTGATTCCACTTTCGTCGCTCAGGCGGGCCAGTAAAATGGGATTCTCATCCGTGATTCCCCCGTCCCTGAAGTTCAGATCGTTCATAAATAACTCAATATGGGGTGGATTTTCATCCATTCCGGCATTCTCATTTACACCTCCTACAATAATCCGGTTGAAATAACCAGCTGCATCGATTTCGTCGGATTGGGCATAAAAATTTATTTTACCTTTACCCAACTTATATTCTATGTCTTTTGGAACAATAAAGGAAAAAGTGAAATTTCCATCTTTAACTTCTGCTTTTCCTTTATAAACCACATTCTTACGAAGAGTGAAGGTAGTTGGGTTAGAACCAGGGTCATTGCCTTTGGTAAAAATTATGCTTTCTTTATCGAATACAGTAGCCGTGACCGAACCCTCAAAATCAGAAAGGTGATAGTTCTGAGAGTTGGCCACCTCTCCGGTAATAACGATATGGGAAAGCGCCTTTAGAGTATCTGAAGGAATGTCGACTGAAACACCATTAATGGTCAGAGCATTCACATTATTTTCAGGGTAAGCCAGGGTAAGAGCCGGGTCGCCCAGCAATATAAATTTCTTTCCGTTGAGGTCAGACCCGCCTTCTTGCTTGGCCTTCATAACTGCAATACCAAGGGAGGGATATTTTCCGTTAATTTTAGAAAAGAGGTATTTGATAAAACTCCGGTTGAGGGTAATATTAGAACCGCCGAAGGTCAGGCGTGCAGTAGTAAATAAAGCTATAGCACCGCCTTCAGGGTTAAGAAAGGCATATTCGCCGGCAGATATGCGCTGGGGATCATCGTAGCGACTAAATTCACAGGTTGCGGTGACAAAGAGGGGAAGTCTGTCGAAATTTTTCCATGCATTGATATCACTTACTTCGAGGATTCGCTCATGAGCCCAACCGGTTTCGCCTCCATGACCGGTATAATTAATTAATAAAGCACCATTATTTACCTGTTGATTAATGGCTTCAGTTACTTCCGGATAACGCTGACCCCCCGGGGTGGTTACTTGATCGTATGCATCAAGATAAATTTTATTTACCTGAAAAACAGGATGATTATTGTCAATATATTCTGCCAGTTCATTGGCATGGCGCAGATGGGTGTTACCATCTTCGTCATCAGCAATAAAGCACAAACTCACACGCCAATCGCCCATGGTTTCTTGGCTGTTGTTCAGGTAATTTCTTACTTTATTTAAATAATTGGAAGCCTGAGTAATGTCTGTAACCGGTATGCGTCCTACAGCCATGTCAGGTACACCTGCAGCCCCTTTTCCTTCAGTGCTATCGAGCAAAACATAGTAATCGTCTGTTGCTAAAGTATTAACCGGACTCAAAGTTTCAACCGACTGATAAGTAGGTACAAAATTGGAGTTACCCTGAATCCTGTCTTTATAATCATAGGAGGCATCTCCGAAAAGCAAAAGATAATAGGGTTTGTTTTTGTTTTGTGAAACTTTTCTGAGATGACGCATGAAGTCGCGGATGGCCGTTGGGTCGGGAGATCCGGATGAAAATTCATTGAAAACCATTTCAGGGGTAACTACCTCTACCCTTAAATCATGCAATTGTTGATGTAATTCAGCCAGTTGTCGGGCATGCTCCAGAAAATCGGGATGCGAAATAATAATGTAGTCAACATCAGTCATTCCATGGAGATTTTGATTTGCAACAGGCCCTACAAACTCAGGAGTGAAAAACGAAGTGCCATCGAAAGCCATGAATTCATGCAGGCCATCGGCAAGGGAAATAAATTCGGCTACATTTCCCGACTGCTGCAACTGCATATACTGAGGACGTGTGGGATCGGTTATATCCCATACTTCTAAAGAAGTTGGCGCATTTGAAATATGGTATTTTACTGCATCGTTGTTCGAAAAGGGCAAAGGTTGCCTGAAGCTCATTTGCCCCGAACCAAAACTAAGGGCACGTTGCCAGTTAATCGTAAAATAATCGAGCCAGGCCTGGGCAGAATTGGTAGGCTTCAGGTATTGATAACTGAGTTTAATATCCTTCCCTGACACTTTAAATGAAGTCGTATCCACCACACGCTTGGCGTACTCGGCATCCAACCCGCTACTTGGCACCGAACCCACGCTTTGCTGCAATAAAGTATTGCCTGCAGCCATCACTTTCATAACAGAATTAGTAAAAGCCCTCGCAACAATAGCCGATCTTAGCCAGACTTTGCTCCCAGCCTCCACCCCATCGAGGCTAAGGTTAAAATCATAGCTGGTTTGTACATCAAACAGTTCTCCATACCACTGTCTGCCCGATTTAGTGAGCTGCACCAGATCCTTTTCGTAATGATATCTATCGGTAAAATGCGAAAGGGTAATTGAAACCGGAATCTCAGGAATGGGGAAGGCATTGATGCGTAAGCCGGGTTGGGAACCTACCACAAGAAAGCAATAGGAATAGTCGCTATAAGGATTTTTTTCATAAACAAAGCGTTTTATTGTCTCGTTGTAATTCCATGTATCAGGTCCATTCGCGTAAAACAATATATAGTCGGTGGGGTCGAAACGTCCGTCGCTTTCGCCTACCACTTTGATGGCCATTTCCCGTATATCGTCGTGACGCTCTATGCTGTTTCCCTCCGGAAGTACCCCTCCGCCATTCCCATGAATTCGCAGGTTGCGGGGATCTATACCTGCAGGATTCAGACCCATTGACTGTAAATCATTGTAGGTAAGCTTATAAACTCCACTTTGGGGAATTCTCAATTTATACCAACTATCCTCAGCCATACCCGACTTCAGGATAGCCGAGACAGAAGCTTTGGGCTTCCCTTCCGTTGCTTCAGGATAATCCATCACTTCTGCAACCAGTGTAATATTTTTCAAAAACTCAACCGTTGTGTAGCCATGCTGTTGATCGAGCTTTCTCATTGGCAGTAGCTCTACCTGAAGAAACCTATTTCCTTCAATTTCAACAATTTGCTGATCGTATGCTATTTGCGAAGGCAATAAATCTGCTCCCATCAGTCGGTTCACAGGCACTTCCGTTCGCTCTTCCGGTATAATATTCAGATTTTTTAACCTGGCCATCGTCGATTGAACGGGTATTCGCCATGCCAGAACAGGGAAAAGTCCATACTTAAAATTGTTTATGCTTCCATCAAAATAGTAGGAATAAGATTCTAAACCATATTCATCTGTGCTCACAAGCTTTTCCCAAGACAAGGTAAATTGGCGCTGGGTAGTAAAAAGGGTTTGAGATACAAGAATCCCTGAGCAAAGAATAAATATAATAAGGAGTAGTTTGATTTTCATAGGTTCAACAGCATAGTGTTAAGAATAACAAATTCAAGGCAAAATTGTGCAAACAGCCGCAATAGTGAAACATCGAAATGATTTTAGAGGTAAAATAATCGGAAGAGTTTGCAATGTTTTTGATAAAAGAACGTTAGAAGCGTGGTCTTTATTGTCAAAAAAAAAGAATTAAAAAATTTCAGAAAAAATAACAGGCATTGAAAATCTTTCGTAATATTGTAATGCTGTTTTGTGTACCGAAGTGTAAAATTTTATTCCCAGCATTGATATGATCAGGAAAAGCTTTATTATTGGCTTTACGCTGGCGCTAAGTATGTTATTTACAAATACTTATGGCCAAGACCCTGCCTTCTCGCAGTTTTACGCTAATCCCTTATATTTAAATCCGGCGCTCACGGGGAGTGCGTTTTTACCCAGATTAACCCTCAACTACAGGAATCAATGGCCGAGCATGCCGGCTCATTTTGTTACATACAATGCTGCCTACGATCAGCATGTATCGCAAATCAACAGCAGTTTCGGGATACTTTTCAATACCGACCGTGCGGGAGACGGAATGATTACCACCACTACGGTAAGCGGGCTATATTCCTATAATCTGCAAGTATCCAGAAATACATTTGTCAATGCGGGGTTACAGGCCACCTATTATCAAAGACGCCTTGATTTTTACAACCTTGTATTTGATGATATGCTGCACCCGGTTTATGGTCAAATCTATCCTACGGCTGAACGTCCCCCTGAAAACTTAAGCGTCAGTTTTATGGATTTTAGCACAGGTTTGACCGTTGCCCACAAGGATATTTTGTACGGAGGATTTGCCGTTCACCACCTTACCCAGCCTTACGATGGGTGGTACAACGACAACAGCACCTTATTAAACCGGAAATGGACCTTACACGCCGGGGCTGTCATCGACCTTGAACCCCGCTCGCGCGGCCGTCGCAGCTTAGAAGCCATGACGCTTTCGCCCAACATTCTTTACCAACAGCAAATGAATTTCAAACAACTTAATCTGGGTCTTTATCTCAATAAATATCCTTTTGTAGTAGGAACCTGGTTCCGACACAATTTTGAAAACCCTGATGCGTTTATCTTTTTGCTGGGATTTCAGCAAAGTTCTTTCAGGCTGGGCTACAGCTACGATGTCACTGTCTCGAAACTAAAAAATGTTACAGGAGGAGCCCACGAAATTTCTTTCTCTTTCCTGTTTAACAACCCTGAACAAAGTCGGAAAAAGAATCAAGCTATTCCCTGTCCGAGTTTTTAATTTACATTTGCACACAATTTTATCATAAAGCATAATCCACGCAGAGATGATCAAATATTCGAGATTTGCAGCACTGGTGATGCTTGCGGTGATGGCAGTAAGCATTTCATCATGCAGCCTT
>DDBO01000201.1 GCA_002332755.1 Bacteroidales bacterium UBA2030
AAACGTTTCATGGGTGAAACTTATGACCGTGTTACCAAAGAAATTGAAAGGGTTCCTTATAAAGTTGTGAGGGGTGATAACAATACTCCACGTGTGGAAATTGACGGCCGCCATTACACTCCTCAGGAAATCTCGGCTATGATTCTGCAAAAAATGAAGAAGACAGCCGAAGATTACCTGGGACAAGAAGTTACTGAAGCTGTCATCACTGTTCCGGCTTATTTTAGCGACTCGCAGCGACAGGCAACCAAGGAAGCCGGTGAAATTGCCGGATTAAAAGTGCGCCGTATTATCAACGAGCCCACTGCTGCTGCCTTAGCCTACGGACTCGATAAAAAACATAAAGACCTAAAGGTAGCTGTATATGACCTTGGGGGTGGCACCTTCGATATATCCATTCTTGAATTGGGGGATGGTGTATTCGAAGTAAAATCCACCAACGGTGATACCCACCTCGGTGGCGACGATTTCGACCAGGAAGTCATCAACTGGCTTGCTGACGAATTTCAGCGGGAGGAAGGTGTCGACCTCCGCAAAGATCCCATGGCTCTTCAGCGCCTCAAAGAAGCTGCTGAAAAGGCTAAAATTGAGCTTTCCAGCTCCAGCGAAACAGAAATCAATCTGCCTTACATCATGCCGGTGGACGGAGTTCCCAAGCACCTGGTGAAAAAGCTTACCCGTGCTAAATTCGAACAATTGATTGATCACCTGGTGCAGCGTACCGTGGAGCCCTGCCGTAAGGCTTTGCAGGATGCCAATCTCAAGCCTTCCGACATCGACGAGGTAATACTGGTGGGTGGCTCAACCCGTATCCCCATGGTGCAGAAGTTGGTGGAGAATTTCTTTGGAAGAACGCCTTCAAAGGGTGTTAACCCTGATGAAGTAGTTGCCGTGGGTGCAGCAATTCAGGGCGGAGTGCTGACCGGTGAGGTGAAAGATGTGCTTTTGCTCGATGTAACCCCTCTTTCTCTGGGTATCGAAACCCTGGGTGGTGTCTTCACTAAACTTATCGAGGCCAACACAACCATCCCTACACGCAAATCGGAAGTGTTCTCTACCGCTTCAGACAATCAGACTTCTGTAGAAATTCATGTTTTGCAGGGTGAACGTCCTATGGCACGCGATAATAAAACTATTGGTCGCTTCTTCCTCGACGGAATTCCTCCTGCTCCACGGGGTGTACCCCAGATTGAAGTTACTTTCGATATCGATGCCAACGGCATCTTACATGTTTCAGCTAAAGATAAAGCCACAGGAAAGTCGCAGAGCATTCGTATTGAAGCCTCTACGGGCCTTAGAGATGAGGAAATAAAACGGATGAAGGCAGAGGCCGAAGCCAACGCCGAAGCCGACCGCAAAGCCCGCGAAGAAGCAGAAAAATTGAACCAGGCCGACAGCCTTATCTTCCAGACTGAAAAACAGTTGAAAGAATATGGCGATAAAATTCCGGCCGACAAAAAAGCCAATATTGAAAGTGCTTTGAGTGAGCTTAAAGAGGCTTATAAATCACGTAATATCACTCAGGTTGACGCTGCCATAAACAGAATGAACCAGGCTTGGCAGGCTGCCAGTGAGGAAATGTATAAAGCAACTCAGGACAGTGTCCAGCAAAATCCGGGTAGTCAAAATACAGGAGGAAGCAAAGGAGATGGCCCTGTAGAAGATGCCGATTTCGAAGAAGTAAAATAAATTAGTACCAGATAGATGTTTTCCCAAGAACCGCTGTGAATTTTCGCAGCGGTTCTTTTTGTATTATTACCAGCAACTTTTACTCTTCAGCCTTGTTGATAAACAGCTATATCGGGTTAAATTTATAAAAACAGTTGTATGGATATTAAATACCAATCTATATTGACCTGCCCGGTGTGTGGACATGCTGAAACCCTACGAATGCCATCCGACGCTTGTATGTTTTTTATGAATGCTCTGAGTGTAAAACCTTGCTTAGGCCCAAAGAAGGAGATTGTTGTGTTTTTTGTTCCTACGGAAATATACCATGCCCACCCGTTCAGCAAAATTTATGCTGTTGAAACTATACAGTTTATGGGATTTTATAACTTTGATTTTATGAAACATTAAATTTAACAACTAATTAACTTTTTGGATATGTAAAAGGTTGTACATTTGAACTGTTGTGTAATCCTCAAATTCATTTTTCATGCGTTTAAGATATTTAGTTTTGACCTGCATGGGTTTTAGTGCGTTAATTGTATCCCTTAGTTTCTCGGGCGAAGGTGGATTAAAATATCCAAATGGCGCTCCAGCGGGTTATACCGGCTCACCCGGGGATGGACAAAATTGTACAGCATGCCACGGAGGAAATGCTACTCCCGCTTCGGGTGTTATTTCAACTGATATTCCCCCAACGGGCTATGTTGCCGGCATGACTTACAATGTGACTGTATCCTTTTCTGGTTCTGGGAAAAAGGGGTTTGAGTTGTCTCCCCAGAAACCAACTGGAGAGCAGGTGGGTACGCTGATTGCGGGGACCGGCTCGAAAGTTTTGTCGCAAGGAAAATACATCACTCACTCCCAGGCTTCAACCAGTACAACTGCCACTTGGAGTTTTCAATGGCAAGCACCCGCCCAGCCCGGAAGTGGTCCGGTAACCTTTTATCTGGCACATGTTATTTCTAAACCTAATGTTTTTGTAAGCAACCTTACGGTTGAAGAAAACTATCATGTTGGCATTCCCGAGAATTCTCAAACGATGAATTTCGAGGTATATCCCAACCCAGCCTCTGACTATCTTTTCATAAAATACAATTTTGTGGCAGAAACAAAAGTGACATTATTCTTACTTCCAGTAAGTGGAAGTTCTTCATTTGTATTATTTTCTGGAATGCTTTCTCAGGGCGAGAATGAGTTGAAATTAGCTTTACCCGAAGAATTAACTCCCGGCCTTTACATACTAAAAATGCAAGCAGGTAGTTATTTAAATACTTCTAAAATATTGATCAAATGAAAAAAGGCTTTTTGCATCGGATGGGGCTATTTTTAATTGCTGTTGTATTTGTTGCGAATGCATGTAAACATAGTCCTTCTGATGTGCCCGGACCAGATCCTGGACCAGATACAAATATAACCGGAGCAGGATGTAATCCTGATACTGTGTATTTTGTTAACACCATTTTGCCATTGCTTCGATCGGGATGCGCCATGTCGGGCTGCCATGATGCTGCGTCTCACAAAGAGGGGGTAATACTAACAGATTACCAGAATATTATTAACACAGCTAAAGTAAAACCGGGAAATCCCGGCGATAGTAAATTGTATAAAGTATTGATAAAAACAGATGATGATAGGATGCCTCCTCCACCTATGGCTGCCTTTACAAGTGAGCAAATTGCAAAAGTCAGAAAATGGATAGAACAGGGAGCTAAGAATAATTCTTGTACCGAAACGCAGTGCGACTCGGTAAATGTCTCTTTTGCTTCACACATATTTCCGATAATCCAGACAAATTGCATGGGTTGCCACAGTGGTGCTAATCCCTCAGGCGGAATCACTCTGAGCAATTATCAGCAGATTGTTGCTGTAGCTAGCAATAACAACAAGCTTCTGGGTACCATTAAACACCTTCCAGGTTATAGTGCTATGCCTCCGGGAGGAAAGCTGGATGAATGTAGTATCGCCAAAATTTCAAAATGGATCAACGATGGAACACCCAATAATTAGGTTTATTAGCAAATGGCTGCCAGTCATTATATTCTCATTGGTTTTGATAATGAGTTGGTCTTCATGTTATTACGACAAAGAAGAAGAATTGTATCCTCCTGTTACCCAATGTGATACTTCCGGTGTTGGCTATCAGGCTACTATCGTACCCCTGATGAAATCGTATTGTAATGCCTGTCATAATTCTTCGTCACCTTCTGGGGGTATAGCTACTGACAATTATCAGGGGTTAAAAGTTATTGCCCTCAATGGAAAACTATACGGAAGTATTGCTCACTTGAGCGGTTACAGCCCTATGCCCAAAGGAGGCAACAAACTCAGTGATTGCGATATAAAAAAGGTGAAAGTATGGATTGATGCCGGCTCTCCGGAAAATTAAATTAAAATTCTATATATGAATAAATTACTGAAAACATTTCTTGTTGTTTTTATTCTTGGTTTGCTTGCGGGTATTGCAGGGTATGTATTTGTTTACAATAAACCTCATACGGATTATGCCCGAGCCAAACCAGAATTGATTGTTGATGCACGTCAGTGTTTCGACGAATTTGTAAACAACAGGTCACAGGCGGAGCAGAAATACAATGGAAAAATCGTGCAGCTTACCGGTGCCCTCACTCGCATCGAGAGCAACGACTCGTTGAGTGTTATTGTTTTCGTATTTAATGAAGGCATATTCGGTGATGAAGGTATCAGGTGTACTTTGCTTCCGGGTTATAAGGTAAACTCCTTAAACCTGAAGCCGGGAGATCGGATAGAAGTAAAAGGACTGCTCACCGGTTACAATGAAACGGATGTAATCATGGAAAACTGTTCACTCGTTAAACCTTAAATGTAATAACTATTATGAAGAAAATCATTGGCTTACTAATAATTTTCGCTGTGGCTGTGGGCAGTGTTGAGGCCCAGAAATATATTACCAAAACCGGAAAAGTTCGCTTTTTCAGCGATGCACCCCTTGAAAAAGTTGAAGCTGTGAATAATCAGGTAAATGCGGTGCTCGATGTTGCAAGTGGGGATATGGTTTTCAAAGTGCTCATCAAATCATTTGTTTTTGAGAAAGCCTTAATGCAGGAGCATTTTAATGAAAACTATATGGAATCTGATAAATTCCCTGTCTCAACGTTTACCGGAAAAGTCACCAACATTTCGGGTATGGATTTCAGCAAAGACATGAAATATACGGCGGAAGTAGAGGGAACCCTGACAATCCATGGCGTTAGTCGTCCTGTGAAGACTCAGGGGACTCTTGAAAGTAAAAATGGCAAAATAGAGGGGAAATCTGTCTTCACTGTAAATGTGAAGGATTACGATATTAAAATTCCTTCTGCCGTAGTTAAAAACATTGCTGAAACCATTGAAATAACTGTGGACGTGGTTCTCGAAAAACTAAGCAAATGAATAGCTTGCAGCGTTTTTTATTGTTTTTTGGGGCTTTAATTGTGCCATTAAGTTTATCCTCTCAGGAAGACCTCATGTCGTTGCTTGATGAGGGGCCTCAAACGGAATATGCTTACGGGACATTTAAAACCACCAGGGTGGTGCTTAATCACAGTGTTCAAGCCCCGGCTCCGGGTGAAATGGTATTTATCATTTCACATCATTTTGGCCGAATAAATGAAGGGGCATATAATTTCTGGGGCCTCGATGCGGCAACCATCAGGTTAGGGCTGGAATATAGTTTGAATGATTTCGTGAGTTTTGGTATTGGTCGTGGCACCTGGAAAAAAATGTTTGATGGTCATCTAAAGCTGAAATTGCTTCGCCAAAGCAGTGGCAAGAGGGTGATGCCTGTCACAGTGTCGTATTTTTCCTCATTGGGTATCAATTCTTTGCATTGGCAATATCCGGAAAGGGAGAATTATTTCACATCAAGGCTTTCATACGTGCATCAACTGCTGGTTGCCAGGAAATTTAATGAAACCCTCTCTTTGCAAATCAGCCCAACCTTGGTTCATCGTAATCTGGTAGTTGCCAAAGACGATCAGAATGATGTTTTTGCAGTGGGTTTTGGAGGCAGAGTGAAACTGGCCCGCCGAACGACATTCAATGTCGATTATTTTTATTTGCTTCCCGGAAAAACGGCAGACAATTTCAATAATTCTCTAAGCATTGGCTTTGATATCGAAACGGGTGGACATGTATTCCAGCTTTTCTTTACCAATTCCAACCCCATTACTGAGCATGGTTTTATCACAGAAACGACGGGTCGTTGGGACAAGGGTGATATTTTCTTTGGATTCAATATAACCCGGACATTTACGCTTGTAAAGCCCAAGCTTTGAATCAGGGGGCAAGGCGGTTAATTATCCATTCATTGGCCTGGAGTTGATAAACAATGCGGTCGTGGAGGCGGTTAGGCCTGCCCTGCCAGAATTCCATACGATGAGGCCGGATTATGTATCCACCCCAATATTCAGGTCGTTTCAGTACTGCATGGTTCTGGCGGAAATTTTCGAAGTTTTCCTCAAGCCATTTTCGTGAAGGTATGGGTTGGCTTTGGGGTGAAACAATGGCTGCTATACGACTTTCCAGCGGACGTTCATCAAAATATTTGTCAGACAAGTCGCTTTCTGTCTTTTGCGCTTTACCCTCTATCCTGATTTGTCTCTCGAGCAATGGCCAGAAAAAATGAGCAGATACTTTCGGGTTTAGTTTAATTTCCTCTCCTTTGCGACTCAGATAATTCGTGAAAAACACCAGACCCTCCGGGGTAAGTTGCTTCAGCAATACAACCCTTGACGAAGGCTGACCTTCGGGAGTGCTCGATGTGGATAGTACAAATGCCAGAGCCTCCGGGTGGGCTTTCCTGATGGCTTCGTTGATCCAAATTTCTAATAGTTGAAAAGGATCAGCTGGAAGCTGGTCTTCGGAGAGTTGCGCGAGAGTATAGTTACGTCGGTGGTCAAAAAAATCCTGACTCATGTTTTTTTAAAGAAAACCAACAGGACAGGGTATTGTTCAGCTTAAAATTCTATTTCGACTACAGCCGGGCAATGATCGCTGTGAACAACATGTGGTAAGATAGTAGCTCCCCTGAGTTTGGGCTTTAAATTTTCTGTAACCATGTGATAATCGATACGCCAGCCGAGGTTTCGGCTTCTTGCATTAGCTCTGAAGCTCCACCAGGTATATTGATGGGGTTGTTGATTGAATACCCTGAAGGTGTCAACAAAACCCGAAGCGATAAAGCGGTCCAGCCACTCACGTTCTTCCGGTAAAAAACCACTGCTGTTGGAATTACCTATCGGGTCGTGGATGTCGATAGGTTTATGACAGATGTTGAAATCGCCTGAGATAATGAGTTTGGAGCGCTCTTTTCGTAATTCTTTGACATAATTCAGGAAGTCTTCCAGCCATTTCATTTTAAATTCTTGTCTTACGTCACCGGTGGTTCCTGAAGGATGATAAACGCTGATGACAGAAATATCGCCAAAATCTGCGCGAATGAAGCGTCCCTCCCGGTCATATTCAGGAATGCCCATGCCTTCAATTACACGGTCAGGTTGATGAAGCGCAAGCAAGCCCACTCCGCTGTATCCTTTTTTTTCGGCAGAGTGCCAAAAACAGCTGTACCCCAGATTTTTAAATTCTTCGGAAGGAATTTGGTCTGGTTGGGCCTTGGTTTCCTGAATACATAAAATATCCGGCTTCTCTCCTGACAACCAGTGAGTCAGACCTTTATTGATTGCCGAGCGTATTCCATTTACATTGTAAGTAATAATCTTCATAGGCTAGGTTTTACTGTTTTTTTTTTTTTTGAGCCGTAAGCCTGACCACTTTGGCTTTACCCTTGTGCCCATGACCTTCGGCCAATTCCACATCCGCAGTGTAAAGTTCGATAATTTCCAGATTTTTGAAATCTTGCAGTAAAGTTTCTTCGTCATAAAGCATTTCCGGGTCTTTAGGCCCGAAAGGGCTGCCCAGGTGTTGTTTGTGGAATGCTTCCAAAACCAGGTACCCATCGGGGGCCAGAAATTGTTGAAGTCGGGCATGAGCTTCCTTACGCATGTGGGAAGGCATGTGGAGGTATATAAGCCCAACCATATGAAAGTAATTGTCCGGATAGTGGGCTTCGGGCACACCCGCAAGACGATAGTCTATTCGCAGTGCACGTTGTTTGGCCAATTTCAGCGCTTTTTCTTGAGCTACCCGGCTCTGGTCGAAGGCATAAACATCGCAGCCCAACGAAGCTGCAAATACGGCATTGCGTCCTTCGCCTTCTCCGGGAAGTAATACCAGCCCGGGATGGTACTTTCTCAGTTTTTCGCTTAAATAGACATTAGGCTCCTTACCATAATAATAATCCTCGGAAGCAAACCTGATGTCCCAGGGATTTTGTTCAGCCATAGTTGTTTTCAATACTATTATTTGATTTTTCCCTTTAAGGAACAAGCCAGAAGGCTAAAAGTTACAGGAAATTCATTCAGCTGATTTGAAGTCTGGGATCTTTGATGTTTTCAACAAGGGTGATTTTTTCAGCGCAATATCGGAAAAGGTGATATCCTGCTCCGCCTTCGGCTGCCAGCTGAAATATCAAATCAGGTCGGGTGAGTCGTGTCCCACCGACAAGGTGTATGTTTTTGTTGAAGAGAGCATCGGGAAGAAAGCTGCTCGTGGGCCCGGTAACAATATTTAGACTAGTGGGTGACAGACATTTTGCCAAATCAGCAAAGGTTTGATTAACGAGGGTCAAACCCGTGATGACTACAAGGTCGGATTCGGGGAGAAGATAAGGGTAGGCGGACGCAGGAGCAAAGTACTGTTTTTCATTGTTTTGGAGAACATTTTCGTTGAGCTCCAGTACTTTTAACTGACAACCCAGGGCTGTGAATTTTTCGATATACGAATGAAATGCTCCAACCAAACTTACTTTTTTACCAGAAAGCCATTCTCTGTTTATCAGGTCAACGGGGTCGGCACCCACTAAGAGGGTGCCCCGGTTATTCCCAAGAAGGGGAGAAGAGAGTGCATTGATAACCGCCGCTTTCAGACTTAGAATTAAGTTTTTTTCATTGGGCAATGCGAAAAGGTCGTTTATGGATTGACCGGTAAACTGCAGGGGAGAGAATGGACCGAAGTAGCGTTTGTCTTTTTTACAATGCACTTCGTTATCAGCGGGGGGTACGGTAGAAGCAAAGCCAATCAGCCCTTCACTGAGTTCAACAACTGTAATGTGTAACCCAAATAATACCTTTTGAAGAAAAATATTATGAAGGCTGCCATATCTTTCTCTCAATAAATGAATGGTTTCATCGAGTATCATGGTTAGCCATTTGGGGGCAAAGTTCGCAATTAATCCATGGAAAATGGTTGAAATAAAATCAAGGAATGGGCAATTGTCCTGTACCGGTGGTTACGATGGAGCCCAGAGTGTCGGTAATCGCTATCCGGTTGCCCGATTTTGCAGCAATATGCAACTCGCGAGGTCGAAGTTTAAGGTTACCCTTTTCTGTACTAATTACTTCATACACAAACGATTTATTGTCTGATTCGATAATCGCGGTTTCGGGAATGGATGGCAAAATTCGCGGGTTGATCAATACCACAGCAGAAATTGTAAGGTTTTCAGCAACATAGGGTAGATTATATGAGTTAATCTTTGCCAGTGCAGTCATTCCACCGCTTTCAGGGTCGATGGAGGGAGTGATGCTATAAACCTGGGCTTTGAATTTTCTGTTTTCCATGTCGGGTAGCGTGAATTCTACCTGTTGGCCTATGCTTATTTTCCCAAGGTCTTTAGGGAGCAAATGAATGGCCAGTTGGATTGTATGGTGGTTTAAAATATATCCCAATTGCGTTCCGGGGGAAATGCTGCTATTGATGTTTACGCTGAGATTGCTAAGAATGCCGCTGATGGGAGCTCGTAAAATAAAAGTCGGACTAAGCGACATTGATGAAGTATCCTCGCCTAAAAAGGCAAGTCTGGCACTGGCTGCATTGAATCGGGCCTGTAAAGTTAGCAGGCGGGTCTCGGCCTGAAGGAGTTCTTTTTTGGCTGTAATTTCGTTTTCAGCCAAAGTTTTCAGCCTTTGATAGTCGCTGCGTGCTTGTTTAAGCTCTGCACGCAGTTCTTCATGTTCGCGCAACCAGTCGATAGCCTCCGTCGATTTGATTCTAAGGATAGGACTGCCTTTAGATACACTCTGGCCGGGCCTGGCAAAGATTGCGTCAACCCATCCTGTGACAGGAGACAGCAGAAAAGCTTTCCCTTCCGGAGGACTTATCAGCATTGCGGTTACAGGGAAATTGTCGTAAAAAGTATCTATTGTCGGTGCCGATATTAATATTCCAGATTCTTTCACCTGGTCAGCCTCTAGTTCCAATATATTCGCCATTTCCGGTCCGGGAGTTGTGGATTGGTTGCTCGGTTTGCAGGCAATTGTAAACAAGCTTAAAATCAATACATTGTAAATTAAACGTAAGGGTTGCATAGGATTCGGATTATTCAATGTTAAAATACTTGTAATCAGCATAAGTTTGCATATAATTCAACTGGGTTTCAAGGTATTGACTGTGAATGGTCAATGCCTCTTCAAGCGCAGCCATGGCCTCGAAAAAACTCAGTTCTCCCGTCTCAAAGCCTTTCTGACTGGTAATAGCTAAGATGGGCATTAGCTCCTGCCTTAGAGAATAAAGAGTTTGCAATTCTGTTTTTAGGGTTTCCAATCTGGATTTGAGTGTGCTAAGCTTTGCCTTGCGTCGGTTTTGATAATCAAGAAGATAATAATAGGCAGCGTCCTGCTGGAGCTTGTGTTGTTTTACTCTATGTTGCACTGGAAAAAACCATAGCGGCAGACTTAAACCTAGTTGGTAACCTTTGTAATTCTTGTTTCCATCAAAATTATTGGTTCCATTAAATACTTCTGCAGAGAATCCAGGCAAGAAAGAGGCAAGATTTTCATGATAGACCGCCTTTGCATGCTTCAAGCGCAATTCAAATAATTTATATCCCGGATCAGGTAAGGTTTCAATATTGGAGAGCAATTCTATGTCTATTGGAATATCAGCAGGAACAAGGCTGTCGCTTGTGTTTAGTATGCTCTGCAGGGTAGTATGTGCATTCTTTACATCGGCCATTACCTTCAATAAGTCGGCATGCGCTCTCTGTTGTTTGCTTTTCATGGCTAAGTAACTCAGGCGATTTCTCTCTCCTTGTTCGTAAAGGGCTTGGGCTTTTATTACTAACAGACTGTAAATGCTATCTGTTTGTCTGTTAAGTTTCAGCTTTTCTCCTGCTATTTTTAGGTTCCACCAGGCTTTAAAAGCAGCAGCATCTAATTCATTTTCCCTGACTTCTGTCAAGGCTTGCTGTATGTTGAATTCTTCATTTAATACTTTTTTCCGTAAACTATATGTCAGAGGAAATTCAAATTGTTGGCTGATTCCCCATACACGAAGGGGATAACCATTTTCTGCAATATTGTTTTGGTCGTAGTTGTGATAAACTGTAGTGGGACCAAAATTCCAAGCTGTATGGATGCGTTGACCCGCAGCCTTGGTCATTGCTCGTTCGGCCATCAACCCGGCGTTGTTTTGCTGTGCTATTTTTATGGCTTCATCTGGTGTGATTACCTTAACTTGTTGGGAATAAATGAACAATGGCATAAGGAGGGGTATGAGTACCAGCAATGGGCGAGAGGATCGGATGAGCCGTGGAGGCCAGAGAGTAAACCCCTTAACATCGTCAAGAATGGCATAGAGCAAGGGTAAGGCAATCATGGTAAGTAAGCCCGAGGTGAACAATCCTCCAATTACCACAGTAGCCAGGGGTCTTTGTACTTCTGCTCCGGCCGAGGTGCTTACGGCCATGGGCAAAAAGCCCATAGCTGCAGCACCGGCTGTCAGCATAACGGGACGTAAGCGCTGCCGGGTACCTTTCATAATGCGTTCTTTCATATCGCTGATTCCATGCTCTTTCAACTCTTTTAAATGCTCTATCAATACTATTCCATTAAGCACGGCAATACCAAACAAGGCGATAAATCCTACGGCTGCCGAAATGGAAAAAGGCATGCCACGCACCCATAGTGCAAATACACCACCTACCAGTGCCAGAGGAATAGCTGTGAAAATCATAAATGCATCTCTAAACGACTGGAATGCAAAATGTAAGAAGATAAAAATCAATGCAATAGAAATGGGTACAATGTATTCGAGTCGGTTGAGGGCATTCTGCAGGTTTTCAAACTGACCTCCATAGGTGACGTAGTATCCCGTAGGAAGGCTGACTTTTTGTTCTATGATTTGCTGCACATCTTTCACCACCGATTGCAGGTCGCGATTACGTACGTTAACACTTACGACAATGCGGCGGTGGGTCATGTCGCGTGAGATTCGGGCCGGGCCTGTTGTGTAATTTATATCTGCAATAGCCGATAAAGGAATAATTGTTCCATTGGGTAAGCTGATGGGAAGTTTCTTTAGGTTCTCTATATCCTGTCGGAAATTTTCTTTCAAACGTACCACCAGGTCGAATCTTTTTTCTCCTTCAAACACCACACCTGCAATGCTTCCACCAAATGCTGCCGTAAGACTTTGATTGAGCGTGAAAACATCCAGGCCGTACCTCGCCAATTGTTGGCGGTCATATTTTACTGCCATTTGAGGCAACCCTTCGGTTTTTTCGATGATGACATCAGCTGCTCCCGGTACTTTTTCTATCATCGATTTGATCTCTCTCGCTTTGCCTGCAAGAATGTTTAAGTCTTCGCCAAACACCTTGACGGCCAAGTCGCTCCTTACCCCTGTAATTAATTCGTTGAATCTCATTTCAATAGGTTGGGTGAACTCATAATCGATTCCCGGGATCCTGCTCAGGGCCTCCTTAAATCGATTGGCAAGCTCTTCCTTATTCTTTGCAGCCTTCCATTGCTTTTTGGGGTACAATTTGATGATCATATCAATTTCCTCCATCGACATGGGGTCGGTGGGAACTTCGGCTGCTCCAATGCGGCAGACTATCTTTTCAACTTCGTTTGGAAATTTTTCTTTCAGAATTTGTTCCATTCGTGTGGTTAGCCGGATGGTTTCGCTCAACGAAGTGCCTGTTCGCAGCACGGGTTGTATTACAAAATCTCCCTCATCGAGGGTGGGAACAAATTCTCCGCCTAAGCGGGTAAAAACTATACCTGCCAGGATAAGTGAGGCGAATCCGGCA
>DDBO01000238.1 GCA_002332755.1 Bacteroidales bacterium UBA2030
GAATTAGGGGGCTAAGACATTTAGTCCTAACAATACGGGGCCAAACCAACCGAAAATACATTTTGTTTATTTGGATATTTATCCATAGTTTTCTTTACCTTTGTTGCGCCTGAAGGTGCCCGCAGGGCTTAATAGGGAATCCGGTGACCCTCAGGGAATTCCGGAACAGTACCCGCTGCTGTGATCCCACCTCAAGGTTTCTGAAACCTGCGCCACTGTCAGCTTTTAAGCGATGGGAAGGCCTCAGAAACCGGGAAAGTCAGAAGACCTGCCTCCAGGTATGCTATTTCAAGGCTTTCGGGTTAAAGGCCTGGAAAATCGCAGCGGTTTTCCATGTTTTTTTATCCCGGGGTTTTGAGGTAATTAACAATCATTTAATGTTTTACCCAAAAATCCTGTGTTATGCGTTCAAAAATCTTTACTCTTGCTTTTGCCCTCAGTTGGGCCATCTTAAGCTACCAATCCTCCTTTGCGCAGTTAATTAATCATCAAATCATTACGGTAAATGGAGGTAAATTTGAATTCACCCCGCCTTTCACTGACTACGTTACGGTTCAAACAACCCATCCTGAAACACTGGAAACCACTATTCAGGGTACTATTTTTACTCAGTCAGTACAAGATGTAATTGCGCATGAAGGTGTTTACTACGTAAGCTCCGGCGACTCGGTCATTAAATTTGACGGAAATACCCATCAACGCCTGGCTGCTACCCGAATTGTCGGGGCAAATAAACTAGCCTTGTACAACGACCTTTTGCTCGTAAGCCGGCAATTTCCGGCGGTAGATAGTTTCCTCTATATACTCTCGGCTGATAATTTAATTCCCGTGAAGGTCATATCTGAGGTAAGCGGAGAATCTGCCGGCATTTTATGCTCCAACGGAATAGCATTTGTTGCCGTAAACTACGGCTGGGCAGGCACCACTGGTAAAATAGCTCAAATCGACCTGAACAATCTCACTTTCCTAAAAGAAGATGACCTGGGGCCTGAAGCAACCGGAATCTTCAACATTTATAAGACAGACAATCAAATTGTTACTGTAAACAAAACCCCATGGGGCGGAACGAACGGGTTTATTTCAACCTATAAACCGTTGACCGGCCAAATTAAACACTATGAGATCAATCATGTACTGGGGTCCGGATACGGGTTATACAAAGGCCAGCTTTTTGTGAATATGGACGGCAACATCGGAACAATTGACCTTGATACTTACACCGTTGCCGATCCCGATCTCATTACAAACCCCTATGCCAGCGTCTTTGGAAGCATCACTTCGGCAGTCATCGACACCCTCAATAGCAAAATATATTTCAACGCCGGCGACTATTTCAGTTTTGGGCAAGGATTTGTGTTTACCACCTTCGGAGATTCGCTGGGTACTTTCACCTCGGGTATTTCAGCTGAGGGAATTACGATTGATTACCAAAGGATGGAAGGGGCCTCAACACAGCCGACAACGGCACTCGAAATTTATCCCAATCCTTTTATTTCTCAGCTCAACATTAATTCTTCAAAGGATGTCATGGGCATTGAGATTTTCTCACTTTCGGGCCAGAAACTTGTTTCTGACATGCCTCTCAACAAATCACAAATAAATCTGAACCTTTCTGGTCTTAAATCTGGCATATACCTGATCAAAGTATCAATGGAGGATGGAACAAGCCTTACCCATAAAATAATAAAGCGTTAAGCCATGATAAATTTCAGGACCAGTGCCTTAGCAATCATTTTTCTGATAACCGCACTGACATCACGGGCACAGTATCCCCCGGCAGCGGGCCAGGTTGGCAGCACAGCCATACGCAATGATAGCAGTATAATCGTTGCCTGGGCATCACATTGTGAAGTTTTCCGCGGACCTGTTGATATTGCCAATCCTGGAGGGGGTAGCGCCTCATTTGGTAATCCCGACGATGCCACAGGTTTTGCCGAAGGCAATCCTTCGCAGGTAATCAGCCTGGGCGATGGTGGCTCTGCCATTATGACCTTCGACGGAAAAATATTCAATGGCCCTGGTCCTGATTTCGCAGTTTTCGAAAACAGCTTTTCCGACGATTTTCTTGAACTTGCCTTTGTTGAAGTAAGCAGTAATGGCATCGATTTCTTTCGTTTTCCGTCTGTTTCTCTTACCGATACAACCATTCAGGTAAGCAGCTTTGGTAAACTTGACCCCACGAAAATTCATAATCTGGCCGGAAAATATAGAGCAGGATATGGGACACCTTTCGACCTGGAAGATTTGCAAGGGATAGCCGGCCTGGACGTAAACGCCATCACTCATGTCAAAATCATTGATGTGATTGGATGTATTCAGCCAGAGTTTGCTATGAGAGATTCAGAAGGACGTATCATCAACGATCCCTGGCCAACCCCTTTTTCTTCCTCAGGATTTGACCTTGACGGAGTTGGAGTTATTCATCTGTCATCTATCGGCGTTATGGATGTTTCTGCGTATAATCCCATTCTCTATAATCCCATCTCCCACTGCATCTCCCTTTCACAATCACCTTCCAAACCATGGAAGGCTGAAATTTATTCCATCAACGGACAAAAATTAGGCTGCTTCTCATCAGAAAACCAATACATCTGCCTTCCTGCCCTAAAACGAGGACTTTATCTGATTAAGGTTAGCTACGAAATGTCCACTCAAACCCTGAAAATCTTTGCAAATTAATAAATTTATATTGCTCTTCGGTTTGTTCACATTCTTGACTTGTCCCGTCAGCCGAGGGCACAATAACTTTATCTTTTGGAATTCAAACCTCGGGTATGGCATCCCTGATGAACCCCCGGTTTGGCCAGATACAATTAAACTCAATCCTACTACTATCCATGCTTCCAGATTAGTCGATAATCCAATGCCCGGGGTATATCCTTTTTCTCCTCAGTTTATAAAAACCATGGGCGAGGCCAGCCTGGGTAGAATTTTAAGCTATAGCGGACTTATCCACATTAAAAATTATGGTCCTGGCAACCTGATGACAGCTACGGCAAGAGGCTTACCCGCTACACACACTGGGGTCGAGTGGAATGGTATCCCCATAGTTTCTCTATCCACCGGACAGGTTGATTTCAGCATGGTGCCTTTAAGCCCTAACCCTGATATTGTGATTTTAACTGGTACACAGGCACAACGCGGAGGGAAATTTTCACCTGGAGGCATGATAACTATCCAAACCAACGGACTCTTTGCCCGTAAAGAAAATCCTGAAATTGCACTTTGTAATGGAAGTTTTGGAGAGTATAAGGTTCAAGCTTCCCTCCCTTATCAGCGAAAAAGCTTTGGTGCACGAATAGGCGTAAACTACGCCCGGGCCGAAAACGATTTTCCTTATACTGATCCATTTTCCGGAGAAAAATTAAATAGAATCGATGCCGGCTACCATTCCCTCTCTATAATGGCAGACGGAAGTTTAAAATCGAAAAACCATCTCCTGGGAATTCACGTTTGGACACAAAATCATTTTAGAAAAATTCCCCGGCCAATAATTTCAGTGCAACTACCCGGAAACGAATGGATGAAACAGGATGCACTGCGTTTTGCACTATCTGACCATTGGTTACGTGGAAATCTCGAATGCGAAACAACAGCCGGATATACCTATGATTTCTTCTTTTACCGCAACCTCAGTGGTAATATCAGGTCCACCATGGCCACGCATCAACCTCTTTTCCTCCAGCTTACTACCCTCCGCCTCGACAAGCTTACCCTGCAATCAAACCTCAAAATCATTCATCAACAGGCTGTCTCAGCTAACTATGCGAATAACCCTCAACGCACTTCGCTACAAGCAGGTGTACATGCCAATAAGGGCCTCAGCCATTGGTTGGAAATAGGTGCCCATTTCGACATCGAAAAAAACGCTAAAATGCCTCTCCAGTACCATCCTTTGCTTAAAATTGAGGTATTTAACCGGAGCCAAAGAAATTTCAGGGCTCACATTTCAGCAGGAAAAACATCGAGAATACCCTCTTTTAACGACTTATACTGGATACCGGGAGGTAATCCTGAGCTGAAGCCCGAAAAAATATGGACAGGAGAACTTGGTCTAAGCTTAACCCCCCGATTATTGCCCGGCTGGAACAGCAGCTTTAGCCTTGTTCTTTATAACAACTGGGTCGAAAACTGGATTTTATGGCTTCCCGACAGTGTGGGTACTATATGGACAGCCAGTAATTTGGGAAAGGTCGACAGCAAAGGTATTGAGGTCCATAGTTTCTTCTCAACAGAAAAAATACAACTCAATGCCACAGCCAACCTGAATTCAGTGTATGAATCCGACAAAAAAAATTATCAACTCCCCTATTCTCCTCAATTTCAGTTCTCAGTGCTTGGCATTTACCACGCAGGCCCAATATCTTTTCATTCACTCATGGCGTATACTTCGAAACGCTATCTCGACAAAGACAATTTATCCTCCCTCCCGGGATATTGGGTCATGGATGCAGGGCTATCGTTTGAAAAGCGCCTCAAGTTGCATGCGCTTGAAATAAGGCTGGATATCAAGAATGTTCTCAACAAGAAATACGAAGTAGTTGCCTGGCAACCTATGCCCGGAAGAAATTACTGGTTTTCAGTTATTTACAAATTTAACAGACTATCAACCGACTATGAAAAAGCTCCTTTTCAATAAGCAATTCATTGTCTTTGCATTTTTTATTTTGGTGTTTTCGTCTTGCACAACAAAAGATGTACCCGTCCCCCAACCCCAGGACACCCTACCCGACTTTTCGCAAAAGCCAGGTATTTTCATCCTTAACGAAGGCATTTTTCAATGGGGCAATGGAAGCATAGATTTTTGGTCGCCCAAGATCCCAAAATTGTATCACGATATATTTAAAGCTGTCAATGAGCGCGCCACAGGAGATGTGGTACAGTTTATGACCATCATTGGAAATAAAGCATGGATAATCGTAAATAATTCCGGATTAATTGAAATTGTTGATTTGAAAAGTTTTAATTCGCTGCTTTCCCTTTCGAATTTTAGTTCACCACGATATCTGCTAATGTCAAGCAACAATAAAATATACGTTTCCGACCTTTATCGGCCGGTGATATATGTGCTGGATACGCTGGGAAACAAACTCAAAGAAATATCATTGCAACGCACTGCAGAGCAGCTTATCGAGGCAGAAGGCAAAATATGGGCACTGAACTGGTCATCCTACGGAGGTTATGACAATACAGGAATAACACTTATAAACCCATTATCCGATCAAGCGGAAAGCTATATACGACTGAGTAAAGAACCCAACAGTGCAGTTATTGACAAATATGGCCATATTTGGGTACTTTGCAGTGGCGGGTTTATGCACGAAGAAAATCCAGCCCTTTGGAAACTGGGAAAGAATGGAGAAATTTACCAAAAATTTGAATTCACCGATCAGGGAGATTATCCTACACATTTAGAAATCAATCCAGGGGGCGATACATTGTACTACCTCAACCGCGATATCTATGCGTTGTCAGTAGAACATCCGGGCCTGCCGGGCCAAAAATTGATAGAAGCCCAGGAACGAAATTTCTACGGATTTTCTGCCGGCAGCGTTCTTTTGATTTCTGATGCCCTAAATTATCAAACCAGAGGCAAGGTATATGTGTATTCCAGAAAAGGATTACCCATCGATACCTTAATTGCGGGTATAATTCCAGGGCATTTCTGTAGAAATGAATAATTTTGCAAAAAATTTAAACATATAGATATGACAGAAAAAGTACAATTAGGATGGCTCGACGGAATGGCTTTCGAGGCAGAAGTAAATGGTCATAAGATAGTTGTAGATGCCGTAGAAAGTGTCGGAGGACGAAACCTTGGCCCGCGCCCTAAACCCTTATTGCTGGCTTCGCTTGCGGGTTGCACCGCCATGGACGTGATTTCGATACTTGAAAAAATGCGGGTAAAAGTGGTTGCTTTTCATATTGAAGTAGTCGCTGAACAAACCGAAGAGCATCCCAAGGTGTACAGCCAAATTAAAATCTTATACAAATTTAAAGGGAAAGACCTTCCCATGGACAAACTTCAGAAAGCAGTCGATCTCTCACAAGAAAGATATTGTGGGGTCTCAGCTATGTTGCGAAAAGCTTCAGAACTGTCTTTTGAAATCATTGTAGAAGAGTAAGTCAATTAATGAAACAAAAGAGAAATGCAAAAAAGGCTGGCCCAAACAGGAACCAGCCTTTTTGATTGATCCGCCTGTTGCGGTTTATGAAATTTTAATCTGACGAGCAGGTTTTTCCTGAGCTTCTTCTTTTTTGGGAATTATCACCTTTAAGATGCCATCCTTATGGCTTGCCGTTATTTTATCGGCGTCCACAATATCCGGCAAGGTGAAACTCCTTTCAAATGAAGCATAGGCAAATTCTCTTCTGCGGTAATTTTTGCCTTCCTCTTCCTTTTTTTCTTCCTTTTGGGATGAGATAGTCAGCACATTATTGTGAACATCTACCTTGAAATCGTCTTTTGTAAAGCCGGGTGCTGCCACCTCAATCTCAAAGGAAGTCCCGGTTTCTACAATGTTAACGGCAGGAAGATCGTATCCTACAGTTTTGCCGAAAAATTCCGACAAAAAGTTTTTTCCAAAGAATTCGTCGGAAAGGGCCGGAAAAAGTAAGGAATTACGAAGCATTGGTAACATAGCTCAATCCTCCTTTCTATTTTTGGTTTCTCCATCCATGAATGGTCAAAGAGCATACCAACACCGTTAATGCCTATTTTGGCCCAAAAATTAAGCCAAATTGTCATAAACTCCTTACAAACCCCTGAAGCAATTATGCCATATTGGCATCATTTTTTTATTACCCGATACACATAGGCCTGATTATCTGACTGAATATGAAGCAAATAAAAACCCTTATCCAGGTGTTCCAACCCTTTAAGTAAATAAAGTGACTGTTGAGGCTGCCAGGTAGTTGATAGAACGAACGTACCTTTTACATCGTAAAGAACAATGGAAATAGGGTTTTGTACCGGATTGTTACTTTGTATCAGCAATTCATATGAAAAGGGATTGGGGTATATTGTGAAAACGCTTTTCGAAGCCAGATCGTTTCTTCCGGTTGATAAACTGGCATGAGCAGCTGCAAAATCAGGAATGCCATAGCCTAAAAGCGAATCGGGACTATTGGCCTGAGAGGCGGTTTGCATTACCACCTCCATCAATCTCATATTATTGAGATCCGGGTGAGCTTGCCATAGGCAGGCCATGCTTCCCGCAGCAATGGGAGAAGAAAACGAAGTACCATTACCATAACTCAAACCACCCCATGGAGCGATGAAGGCACTTCCCTGGCCTTGGGTAGAAATATTGGGCTTAATTCTTTTATCGTAGGTAGGTCCTTTGCTGCTAAATGAAGCATAATTACCTAACGCATCGACGGCCCCAATTGTAAAGACACTATCGCCATCTGCCGGCGACCCGATATAAAACCAGGGAGAGTCTCCGCTATTGCCTGCACTATTTACCACCAGAATACCTTTTGCAGCAGCCCTGTCGGCACCACGGGTACCAATTGCTGAGTTGCCATCCATATCTTGGTAAGTATGATTCTGAAGGGGATTGTCAAATTCTGTGTAACCTAATGAAGAATTGATTACATCAGCCCCAATGGAGTCGGCCAGTTCCGCCCCCGAAACCCAGTTGTATTCTTCTATAACATATTCCGTTTCAGCATCTTCCGTCCTGATAAGAAAATACGAGGCATGAGGGGCGGTTCCAACCAGCGTACCCGGTTGCAAGGCAGCCATGGTCGAAAGAACCATAGTACCATGTCCGTTTATACCCGGGTCAAAAACATTGTTACCGGGCAATACAAAATCCCGGGTACCTAAAAAACGCCCCGACTCGAAAAGGCTATCCAGGGCAGGAAGTTGATCGGCACTGGCAAAACCGGCATCTAATAAAGCTATCAACATGCCTTTCCCGGTGTAACCCTGTTCGTGCAAAACATTCACTTTTATCATTTGAACCTGGTTGGTACCCCCTCCATAATCGAAGATAGCGCTGTTTTTCAGATAAGAACTCTCCGGCCTTGGTACCCTATCTGAAAATGGCATATTATCCAAACTCTGCATTCCGGAAATCAGCTTTTTCCCTGACACTTTCCTTTTTACTTTCTCTATTTTCGCAACAAAAGGAAGTTGGGCAACTTGTGAAAGCAATAATGAATCTGTGGTTTCAAATAAAACAAAATTCATCCACTTGGATGCATGCAATACATTTACCCCCACAGATTTGATCTGTGAAATATAGGAAGGAGTAACCGGTAAATCGTACCAATCGAGGGCTATTCCATAACGCTGGCGACGCTCCAGGCTTCGCTGCGACAAAAATGCACCGGGGTTGTTCAAAGTATAAGGATTATTGTTTTTGTCGGTAAGCCACGCCACATATTTTCCAGGTGCCACTTGGGCATGTGATGGCATTAGAGCAGCTAAGCACCAAATAGTTAACAGCAAAAGTTTACGTATCATGCGAAATCTTTTTAATGCTCAAAAATACAGTTTTTATAACACAATAAAAAAACAAAACGGCGCGTATCCCTACGCACCGCTTGTATCTTAACAAAAAGTAAAGAGAGTTTAGTTTGGTTTGGTATTACCAGGTATTAACCTGCAACAGCTTATCAAAAATCGTGCAATTCTCGTGCCAAAACATATAACACATTAAATCAATTAATTACAAATAGCCCACAATGGGCCCAATTTCTCCAACTTTCCGTTTTTGATATAATTTAGTGTAAAAAATACATCACCTTTTATTTTTTTATTTGATTTTCAATAACCTATAACAAAATTGTCCGAAAACGGATATTTTTTCAATTTCGGAGAAAGATGGGTTCCTCTCTCCTCAGTGAGAAATCTCAAACAAAAAATTCCCTGTGAATTTATAAGTATGGATCCTCCATTTTTTTAGAGAATCGTGATTTATTCGTTGAAGGGTTGTATCTAAATTTCGAGTCAAGGGGAAAATACTCAGAAAATTATTTTCATTGTCGATGAGATAACATCCTGCATATCCTGATTTATAATCATGAATGCTCAAATGAATATGCATTGTATCATGGCTAAATTTCAGAGCGACAAGGGTATCGATGCTCAGATACCCCATATTGAATTTGTAAGAAAATTGATCATCGGTATTTACAATATTTGGAAGAGAGTCGTAGGCCTGTATGGCCGTATTTTTTTCCTTCGAACATGAAACAATGGCAAGAATGATGATACCCACCCACAAAGTAAGGGAAAGTCGAATCATATCAGGGTTTTTGGCAAATTTATACTATTCCCTTTTCAAATGAATCAAGAAAAAACTTCCCCGGTCCAGTTTCAAAGGACGCAGGGAAGGACAAATCCAAAACGCTATTGGCGGATAAGGCTTAAATCATAAAAAAACAATGTTTTCTTTCTTGGTTATTTTCTCACAGTAATGGCAGAGAAGTTTCAGGTTTTCTTTGTCAACAACCATAAAACGAGTGGGGACTTCCTCGTGGTTGGTTATGCAACGCGGATTAAAGCATTTCACAAAACCTTCGACGGTATCCGGAATTTCCACATTCTTTTTGGAAACTACCTCAAAATCGCGTATTTCAATAAGCGTAGCAGTAGGGGCAACCAGTGCAATTTTGTTGATTTCTATGCTGTCGAAAAACTTATCTCTTACTTTAATTATTCCCTTCCTGCCATATTTCTTGCTTTCCAGATTAACTCCAAACAATACCTGATGAGGGCTTTGCTCAAGATTAAGGATTCGCATTACCTGTAAGACCGCATGGGTAGGGATATGGTCGATGACTGTGCCGTTTTCGATAGCTGAAACAATTAGCTCTTTTCTTCCTTCGTTCGACATATGGGAATATTTTAAGAAATTTTCAAATAAGATAAATTTAGGTTAAACAAGCCCCAGTATGGAGGCAATAAGGGCCTGACGTACATATACTCCATTAAGTGCCTGCTGAAAATAATAGGCTTTGGGATTTGCGTCAACATCGTAGGCAATTTCGTTTACCCTTGGCAGGGGATGCAAAATTCTCAGATTGTTTTTGGCCCCTGCCAGCATGCTGTTGGTGAGGATGTAGGAATTTTTCACCCTCTCGTATTCCATGGGATCGGAAAAGCGTTCACGCTGGATGCGGGTCATGTACAGAATATCGACCTTATTAATTACTTCCTGAATATCAGTGTATTGATAATACTCCAACTGTTTTTCTTTAATATGCATTTTAACGGAACTGGGCAGTTTGAGTTCTTCAGGCGAAACCAGATGGAAGGTAGTATTGAAATGAGTAAGGGCGATGACATTGGAATGCACGGTACGGCCATATTTCAGGTCTCCGACAAAGGCCACATGCAAGTTATCGAGGGTTCCCTGGGTTTGAAGAATGGTGTATAGGTCAAGAAGGCATTGGGTGGGGTGCTGGTTGGCTCCGTCGCCGGCATTGATGATGGGGACAGAAGCTACTTCGCTGGCCCAGCGGGCAGATCCCTCAATGGGATGACGCATTACGATAAGGTCGCTGTAATTGCTAACAGTGCGAATGGTATCTGCCAGCGATTCTCCTTTTGAGGTACTGCTGACCGAGGCATCGCTGAATCCAATGACTTTACCGCCCAGCCGGTTGACTGCACTCTCGAAGCTAAGGCGCGTACGAGTACTAGGCTCAAAAAAGAGGGTGGCTACAACGTAACCTTCAAGAATTTTTTGGATGGGGTTACGCTCGAAATGTTGGGCCAGTTCCAGTATCCGCAGATACTCCTCTTTGGTGAAATCGGTAATGGAAACAAGACTTCTGTTTTTCATGGATGAATTATAAGTATTAGAGGTTTCAAAATTAATATCAAACAAATCAAATGAAAGACATAAAAAAAGCGACCCGAAGGCCGCTTTTCTAAAAATCGTTAGCAGCAGGCTTTGCCGCCCTGATTTTTCACTAAATTATGCTTTTCAAGAAATTCATTCAAAACTTCTTCGAGGTTGGGGCGACCGATTTCCTGCAGATCGTAACCCACTTTTACAGTCGGTTTGTTTATTTTGATAACCCTGTTGAGATCGATGGGTGTACCAATAACTACAACATCGGCAGGGGTCTTTTCGATAGTAGCTTCCAGGTCTTTAATCTGTTGATCGCCGTAACCCATAGCGGGCAGCAAGGTACCAATACCGGGGTAAATACGGAAGGTATCCGCAATTTTTCCTACGGCAAAAGGCCTTGGGTCGATGAGTTCGCGGGCACCAAACTTCATGGCAGCAACCACTCCGGCCCCTATTTTCATTTCTCCGTGGGTCAGCGTGGGGCCATCTTCTACAACCAGGGCCCGTTTGCCACGAATTAACTCTGGTTTATCTACTGTCAGCGGTGAGGCACCGTCGACAATAATGGCTTTGGGATTAATGCGCGCAAGGTTTTGTCTGACGGTCAGAATATTTTCGTTGCTTGCTGTGTCAATTTTATTAATTACAATTACATCAGACATACGCGCTACTACTTCGCCGGGGTAATACGACACTTCATGTCCCGGACGGTGAGGATCAGCTACTCCGACCATTAGATCCGGTTTATAGAAAGGAAAATCGTTGTTACCACCATCCCATAAGATGACATCGCAACCGGCAGGATCGTTTTCGGCAGCCCTCAGAATTGCTTCATAATCAACCCCTGCATAAATTACATTGCCCCGAACTACATGAGGTTCGTATTCTTCCATTTCCTCAATGGTACATTTGTGCTTATGGAGGTCTTCCACCGTAGCAAAACGCTGAACTTTCTGTGCTACGAGGTCACCATAAGGCATGGGGTGACGAACAGCAACGACTTTAAGCCCCTTTTTCATCAAAATTTCAATAATCCGGCGAGAAGTCTGACTCTTCCCACAACCGGTACGGGTAGCACCTACGGCAATGACCGGTTTGCTGCTCTTGAGCATGGTTTCACGTGGACCTAATAATATAAAATTAGCCCCTGCTGCATTTACAATGGATGATAGGCTCATCACACGTGAGTAGGGTACATCGCTGTATGAAAAAACACAATCTTGCACATTCAGATCTTTAATCAGTTGCGGAAGGTTTTCTTCAGCAAGAATGGGGATACCGTCGGGATAAAGGTCATTTCCGGCCAATTCGGCAGGGTATTTCCGTCCGTCGATGTCGGGAATCTGGGCAGCAGTAAATGCTACCACGTTGTATTCCGCTTTACCCCTGAAAAAAGTGTTAAAATTGTGGAAATCACGGCCTGCGGCACCAATGATAATAACATTGCGTCTCATAAAATTAGATTTTGTGTTAATTACTAACATTGCCGGCCACAAATTTATAGGTTTATCTTTGTTCAGCAAACGTTTTCGATTTATCTTTTAACAATTCATTCATCTTCCTACCTGTTCTTCTTCCCTAATTG
>DDBO01000024.1 GCA_002332755.1 Bacteroidales bacterium UBA2030
AGAGCATCAGCTTCCCAAGCTGAGGGTCGCGGGTTCGAATCCCGTTTCCCGCTCCAATAAAATCCTCTATGGCTGCCTCATATATTGGGGCAGCTTTTCTTTTGCACGATACCATAATTCATCTGATTAAACTTAGATAAATTTCTTCATCAGAGTTCGCTCCCAGCTGAAGGCAACTTTTTTAGGAGAAAAAGAGTTGGTAATCTGAAAATTTAT
The DNA here is from genome assembly GCA_002332755.1 of Bacteroidales bacterium UBA2030. GTDB lineage: Bacteria > Bacteroidota > Bacteroidia > Bacteroidales > TTA-H9 > UBA2030. The sequence goes on from DDBO01000024.1 coordinate 217, forward strand.
CGTCAGGCAAAATTTGTGGGTTTTTGTGCCTGATTATCTGTAAGGGATGCCATATTCTATAATAACGAAAAATTTCAAGGGTTTTTATTTCAATTTCCAAAGAAGAACCAGATATTTCCAACCCGGCCAATGCATCTGGCTCTCCGTATTTAGCAGTTAAGCAATTGAAAAGATGATTTTTGTTTCTTTGCGCCATAAAAAACCAAAACGGTTTACAGGTGTTTAAATCAGCTCAGACCTTAAAAAATGAAAAGGATGGCTTTCTTTGTTTTTTTTAGCATAGTACTACTCATTTATGGATTAATTAATTACTATATATACCGCAGAATCATTCCATTGGCTGGTGATTGGAAAACAACTTTTAGCATACTGTTTTGGCTTTTGGTCTTGATGTATCCTGCAGGGCGAATTCTCGAAAAGCAAGCCGTTTCTTTTCTATCTGATTTCATGATCTGGGTAGGTGCATTCTGGTTAGCAATAATGCTCTATGCTTTGCTTTGGGTTCTGATAAGCGATTTTTATCGCCTGCTTGGGTTGTTGATCCCCGGATTAAAGAACCTTTCCAAAGCCCTATCCCCTGAGCTAAAACTTATTATCAGCGGAGTAATCGTACTTCTCCCAGTAATTGTAGGGTATATCAATGCCAACCATCCCCGCCTGGTTCATTTTGAAGTTCCTGCAAGAGTTGAAAAAAAGTTACGCCTCACTTTCTTATCGGATATTCACCTGGGAACCACTGCGAGTAAGGTTAAGATTGAGAGAATTAAAGCTTTGGTTGAAAAAAGTCGACCTGACCTATTGATTTATGGTGGGGATGTTCTTGACGAGGATGTCAGCCCTGTAGAACGCAAGAAGATTGGTTATGACCTTCTTTCCTACAAAGCACCTTTAGGCGTTTATGCAGTTACCGGAAATCATGAATACATCGGAGGTGCCCCACATGCAGTTAGTTTTCTGAAGAGCTTTGGAATCGTTGTATTGCAAGATGAATGGGTGATAATTGACAGTAGCCTGATAATTGCAGGAAGCAAAGACAAAGACGGTGCACGTTTTGGGGGTGGAAACCGAAAAACAGTGCATGAACTTCTCAGTAATGTACCAAGCGATTTGCCGGTTTTACTTGTTGATCATCAACCCTTTGATATTGACGAAAAAGCTCAAGCGAATATCTTTTTGAATTTATCCGGGCACACCCATCATGGCCAGTTGTGGCCTCTAAACCTGATCACCCGGGCTATTTATGAGCAAAGTCACGGATGGCTGGAAAGGGGAACATCGCTTTACTATGTTTCGTGCGGAGCAGGCACATGGGGACCACCTTTGCGCACCAGCAGCCGCCCTGAAGTTATTGTAATTGATCTTATTCCTCAGAGCAAATAATGCCTAATCCCTTTATATATTCAGTATTTTCCAGATTTTCAAAAAACTGAATGGTATACTGATGCAACCATTGCTTTAACTCAGGTGTACTAAAAGGCATCTTTTCAATACTTTCCAAAATTTCCAACTTTGATTTAAGCAAAGAGTCTTTCACATTTTTAAAAATATCTTCCTTCAAGCAATAATTATTTTGAATTCCCCAATCATTAGTAAGGGGTTCGTTTAACAGTCGGGCACATGAATGGTCCCATGGGAAAGGAACAGGGGGGCGGCCAGGCACTGAAAGTAAAATCATTGAATGAAGCGTTTCTAACGTCCAACAGTTGTTGCCCGCAAAATATTGAAATAAAACGAATTCAGTCCATGCCTCTTGATCGAGAAGCCAGGACTGCATGAGATGAAGTTCCAGGTTTTGCCCTTCGTACCTGGCTGCAATATCATCGGGACTCTCAACCAGAAGTGCAGGAATGGCCATTTCAGTTAGACCCTCTATATGTAGGTTGACAAGTAAAGTTCTTGGCTCGAAATGAAAAACGATTCCAGAAAGCTGATACATCCAAACCTCAAGTAAAAGTTTATCTAATTCATTATAATTATTTGAATCATTGCAGATAAACAAAATGTCGAATTTATTAAAATCCTTAAGAATTGTATTGCTGATTTTCTTTCTCGGCAAATTGGCTTTAAGTACAGGTAAATTGCAGCGCTGATTTCTTTCCGAAAAATACTCATCAATGCTCAGCGTAAGTTTGATTCCTTTTTCGTTTAAAGTATTACCTTTAATAACAGCTTCTATTTCTTCGTAATTCAATACGTTTTCTAATGAAAACCCTTTATTAAGGTAGATATGAAAAGTTGGTTGGCTTTCCAATTGAGCAAATAATGGAAAGGGAAGGCCAAACACCGTCAGTAAGCCCAAAATAGCGAAAGATATTTTATTCATTACATGAGTCGTTTGATGGTTCCATGAATGTCAACAACATAAAGAACTCCGTCTTTCCACATCAATCCTTGAGGAATAATACCTTCTCTGTTGAAAGGTACATTCACAGGAATTATTTTTCCGTTAAAAACAGGTGAGATTTGTGGCATTTCAGAATGACCAATGATGATTCGATTTACTCCAAACCAAGCAGCTGCTGAATCAACGAGTTGCTGAGAGCCTTGCTGTCGAAAGTCGTATTCGGGAATCATACCTCTGAACCATAAAGGACCATTTTCCCTCAACATAAAATCCATGAATGGAGTCAGGCGTGGAGGGAAAGTGGTATTAAATTGATAAAAGGCTGAATTTACTGTATTAATGCCCGGACGCATTCGCAGAAAGGCCTCGCTAATGCCGGCATGTACAAACAAATTATCACCAATCTTAAGCATGACTGGAAGAGACCGAAGGTATCGTCCAAGTTCACTGTCTTTATCGAATAATGCCCAGTAATCGAGCCCGAAATACTCACACAATCGCTGGTATTTGGGGTGCAAATAACGATGGTCGCCTAATATGCTCATCATATCGTGGTTGCCCAGAACGGCCAATACATTCCCCCCGTGCAATAATGCCTGGTGTCTTAAATAAAGCACTAGCCACAGCAATTCTGTAACTTTGTCGCCCCGGTCGGTAAAGTCACCTAAAAATACAAGGTAACCCTCTCCAAAAGACCACCTGAGCAAACTATCTACAACACCTGCAGCCTGCAACAATCTAATCAAATCATCTACATTGCCATGAATGTCTCCCACTGCAAACATCTGCTGAGGCATGGGCAAGGTAGACGAATCCTGCTCATACTGAGCCTGAATGACCAATGGCCATTTAAGCCCTTCATAATTGATTATTAATGGAAATGAATTCGAGACGAGTTTCCTCCTTTCAAGACGGAATAGGGAATGAAAGGGATGCATAGAAATAAGCTCGAGACCACTTTCGTCAAAATACACATAAGGGCCATCATACTCTTTCGGCCAGTTTTCCGCTTTCATTTGTATCAGGCTGCGAGTATTTATAAATTCCCGGAAAGGGGCCGGGTGATCGGCTTTAAGGTAATCGGAAGGGAGGCGTCCTTTTTTGTCTTTTATGAGCAAAGAAGCTCCCGATTCATAGAGTTTGACAAGCATTGGGAAAGATCTTTTTATCACTGCCCAATGCACAGCCGTAAGTCCATCTGAATCTCGGACATTGGGATCAGCCCCTGCTTCCATCAAATGGATAACTGTCTCTAAATCATTTTTTTCTGCGGCACGAATTAAAAGCGGAATGCCTTTAACCATAGAATGAGGAGAACTTCCTAATTCAAGTAATAATTTAACAACATTTGGTTTACCGTAATCAACAGCTAACCAAATGGGAGGTTCATCCTCGCCTTGTTTGGTTACCAACAGTGAAATTCTTCTCTTATCCTCCCTTATCCAATTCCTGATAGAAGAAGTATCCCCATTTTTTATTGCTCGCACCAAATCTTTGGGTAATTTCTGGGCAAAAGACGATTTTAAGCCCACGAATGAAACCAGCCACAATAGCAGAAATAATATGGAAAGTTGCCTATTTTGCATTAGATGCTGGTTTTCTGCATGTTTTTTGAACCATTTTTCCGAATCGAACCGGCTGATTCAATTCATTGTAAAACTTTTCGATGTAATTCAGCATCTGCTTTTTTTCTTTGCTGGTCAAGAGGTTAAAACTTACAATTTCTGCTTTGATTACCTCTTTTCTATCTAAAAGCCGCTGCCTGCCAAAACTAAGAACAGTATCAGAAGGACAAGGGCCCTGATACCATCGTTGGGTCACTTGTGTCAATCCAGTATGAAGTGCTGGATGTGCATATGGGGCATTCACCAGGCCACTCCAATCAAAGTCGTAGGGAACCGGAAATAAATGCCCCTTCCCTCCTAAAGCAAGAACTTCAATATTGTGGGCGGTTTCGATATTGTAATCGGTATTTCCAATCATGTACTCAAACAAAGCAGTGAGGAAAAGCATTGCAGGGTCAAACCATTCATCAGAGAGGTTTGTAGCATTTAAAACTTTAGCACCCATTCGCCGGGCCAGGTCATCATCATCCTCAATG
>DDBO01000102.1 GCA_002332755.1 Bacteroidales bacterium UBA2030
GGCCCGGAGGCACAGAAATCCACACCGTTGATCCAAAAACAGGGGGGAGTTTGCCCGCTCCTGTTAAGGTGACTGGTACTAATAAATTGAATTCTGAACCTTTTATGAATGGGGCAGATATAAGTTTCTTACCCCAGCTTGAAGAGGAAGGCATTAAATTCTATGATTACGGAAGTCAGCAGTCAGAGAATGCCTTTGATATTCTCAAGCGCTACGGATTTAATTATGTGCGTTTGCGCATTTTTTACGACCCTTCCCAGCCCCAGGGATATTCACCCGGCAAAGGGTATTGCAATTTATCACAAACTTTGGCTATGGCGCAGCGTATAAAAGCTGCCGGAATGAAATTTTTGCTCGATTTTCATTACAGCGACTATTGGGCCGATCCGGGAAAACAATACACCCCGGCCGCTTGGAAAGAACTCCCTTATGAAGTACTCAAAGATTCGGTGTATTCTTATACCCGAAGAGTATTGCTTGCACTTAAAGCCCAAGGAACTTTACCCGACATGGTTCAGCCCGGAAATGAAATTAATCATGGCATGCTTTGGCCCGAAGGCCATGTATCCCGGCCCGATCAACTTGCTGGATTATTAAAGTCTGGTATTGATGCAGTTAAAAGTGTGTCGCCCAAAATTGCAATAATGTTGCATTTGGCATTGGGAGGACAAAATGAAGAATCGGTGTGGTGGTTCGATCAAATGTTTTCACGTGGGGTAGATTGCGATGTAATCGGACTGTCCTATTACCCTCGTTGGCATGGCACCCTCGATGAACTCGACTACAACATGAGGGATCTTATCCGGCGTTACCAAAAAGATGTGGTTGTAGTAGAATATTCTCACCTAAAACGGGAGGTTTATGACCTTGTAAAAGCTTTGCCCGACGGGAAAGGTAAGGGCATTTTTATTTGGGAGCCTCTAAACACGTGGGAGAGAATTTTCAAGTGGGACGGACGTCCTACACGTCATTTGCGTACTTATCAGCAATTCAAATAATTAGTTTATTAAGTTTTCCTCTTATTAATTTTAAGGCCGCCTCTCACGAGAAGCGGCCTTTTTAAGTGAATTTTATCAATGATGCTTAGAAGCCGGGAAGAGGAATTGTCACCGTCGGAATAAGCAACAACCATCCCAAGATCACCATCATCAGGATAAATTTCCATGCCCATTGAAACCATTTGGCGAAAGGGATACGGGCAACTTCCAACACTCCGATCAAAACTCCGGAAGTTGGGGTAATAAGGTTGGTAAATCCATCTCCAATATGAAATGCGGTTACGGTAGCCTGCTGTGACAGGCCTACCATATTTGAAATGTCGCGCAGGATGGGCATAAGTAAGGCGGCCTTAGCCGTTCCGCTAGTGATGATGGCATTCATACCCGACTGAAAAAGGTACATCAGACTCAAGGTGGCAATCTTCCCTGTGCCCTCAATGGCTTTGGAAATCCCATATAGCATGGTATCAATGATTTTGCCATCTTCAAGAATGACGATGATGCCCCCGGCCAGTCCAACCACCAACGCTGCTGACAGAATATCTTTGGCTCCGGCTATAAATGAACGCGTAATTTCGTTGGGGCTCTTGTTTAAACCCATACCAATGATGATAGCCATACTGAAAAACAGGGTAGCCAGTTCTGTGAGTCCCCAGGCAAATGCAGTTACACCGGCAATCAAGTAAAGGATAGTGAATATCAATATAGTGAGCATGAAAAACTCAACTGATTTTTTTAGGGATTTCCACCCAATAAAAGCATAAGCAAAGGCCAATACTGCGAGCAAGGGAAATTTTAATGAGGCATTTCCCAATTGTAAGGTATTCATGGGATATAGCACGGCGGCAATTGTACCGGCAATCAGCACCAACGAATAGGCCCACCAGGCTGCTTTACTTGCCCGGGTGCGAAGATTGAGATCGATTTGCTGGTGATGGTTGCGCCAGTATTCGTCTTCTAAAAACACTGGACTTCTCTTGGGGTCTTTTTTGATTTTGGAGGCATAATGCAACACATACCCTATACCCGCTATGTTGACGATAATCCAGATGATGAAACGGTATTCAATACCCGAGAAGAGCGGTACACCTGCAATTTCCTGAGCTATCCCAAGTGTAAAGGGATTCATCAAACAGCCGGCAAAACCAATGCCTGCACCAATGAAAGCCATACTAACCCCTACTATGGAATCGTATCCCATAGATATGGCCATCGGGACAAAAATGATGATAAAGGCGATGGTTTCTTCACTCATGCCAAAAATAGCTCCAAAAAAGCTAAACATAAGCATGACCAAGGTGATGATGATGTTATGTACTCCTATTTTCCTGAACAGTTTCCAGCGGTTGAGTCGTTCGCTACGTTGAAGAAAGGCATAGACCCCTACATCAATGGCTTTACTTTCGTTGAGTAACCAAAAGGCACCACCCAGAATGAGGATGAAGACAATAATTTTGGGGGATCGGATGAAGCCTTTGTAGAAGGCTGAAAATATTTGCCAGGTCTGAGGTTCGTTATCTACATAATGGAATGAAGAGGCATCTATCACCATTTGAGTTCCACTGCCGGTTTCGATGCTACGGCGCTCAAATTGCCCACCTGGAACCACCCATGTGAATACAGCGGCAATAATAATTATAAGAAAAACAATGACATAGGTGTGAGGTATTTTGCTGGTTTGTGCCATGAGTTAAGGCGTTTTTGATGTGCATGGCAAACCTAACGGGATTTTTGAAATAATCCAAAACCATTGTTTTACCCACGGAAAAGCAAAAGCACTTCAATAGCATGAAGATGGGGCTTGTTACAGGGTATCCTGTTAATTTCGGGAGCTGTAGGATCTTCTTCATGGCTTCAACAGAATGTTTGGGCATGTACTCACTTCTGGCTTTTTCCTGCTTTAATCAAGCAAACGCTCACTACCTTTAGCCTGACTTTCCTTTCTGGGTATCCTTCACCACCATCATAATAAGATCATTCTCAAGGTTCAATATGCCGCGATCATAAACAAAATGGTAGGTCTTTCCCTCTCGAGTAATATACTGTGAAGTAAAGTACTCGAAGTTATATCCTTTTTCAATCAATTTCTGTCGTCCTATCGTAGTTTTTCCACCCGGATTTAACTCACAAAGAATTTGATAGTTCTTTTTAAGAATGTTATTGACTTTGCGGATAATAACACTTGATTCGCTATAACGTCGGTTATTGTAATTGTTTCGACATTGATCACCACAAAATTTTTTATCTCTTCTCCCTGTCAAAGGTTCTCCGCATTCAAGGCAAAATCTTTGATTTTCCATGATTTAGAAGTTTGAAAGGCTAAAATTACTAATAAAAAAACCGTTTTTAAACAATTATAATCAATTATTTTCGAAAATAAATGAAAGTAATTGATTATTAACCGAATTGACGTCATTAGTGATTCTACTTTTGTGACATCAAACGAAACTTGATGTTTAACCTTTAAACTTTACCCTTATGAAAACATTTCGCAACCATGTTCAGTTAATTGGCCGTCTGGGAGCCGATCCCGAAGTGAAAAACCTCGAAAAGGGAATGAAAGTTGCCCGACTTTCTTTGGCCACAAATGAAGTAATCATGCGTCAGGGCAAACGTGTGGAAGAGACCTCCTGGCATCGTCTGGTTGTCTGGGGGAAACTGGCCTCAACATGTGAGCAATATTTGCGCAAAGGACGTGAGATAGCTGTAAGCGGCAAGCTTACTTACAATACATGGAAAGACAACAAGGGACAAATGCACACCGACACTCAGATCGTGGTTAGTGAATTGCTTTTGCTGGGCTCACCCGCTGCTGCGAGGTAAACTCTTTGCGGGAATAATGCAAACGCCGGACAATCAATGTCCGGCGTTGTTTTTTTATAAAAGATTAATCTTTAATTACTTAATTAGATTTTGATGTCCCGAATTTGATAATTCCGGGTTGAAAGCTATCATTGCTCCTTACGCAACTGGAGCAAGATGTTGAGCATTTTAATAGCTGCATCGCTGATTACCGTACCAGGCCCGAATATGGCTACTACACCATGTTTATAGAGGAAGTCGTAATCCTGAGGAGGTATTACGCCACCAACGATAACCAGGATATCTTCGCGACCAAGTTTTTTAAGTTCCTCGATAACAGCAGGAACAAGGGTTTTATGACCAGCAGCCAGTGATGAAACGCCCAGGATATGAACATCGTTTTCAACTGCCTGTCGTGCAGCTTCTTCAGGTGTTTGGAATAAAGGCCCGATATCTACGTCGAAGCCGATATCAGCATAGCCCGTGGCAACTACTTTAGCGCCACGGTCGTGTCCATCCTGACCCATTTTGGCAATCATGATTCGGGGGCGGCGTCCTTCTATTTTGGCAAATTCGTCGGCCAGTTCACGAGCTTTGCGGAAGCTTTCATCTTCCTGCGACTCGGATGAGTAAACTCCTGAAATACTTCTTATCACTGCTTTATATCTTCCAAAAACTTTTTCACATGCATAACTTATTTCGCCAAGGGTTGCGCGTACTTTTGCTGCTTCTACTGCCAATTCCAGCAAATTGCCTTCACCGGTGGCGCAAGCCTGGGTGATAGCCTCGAGTGCTTTTTCTACAGCTGCATTATCGCGGCTGGCTTTAAGTTCTTTCAATCTGCGTATTTGTGCCTCCCTTACAGCTGTATTGTCTACCTCCAGAATTTCAATGGGGTCTTCCTTTTCAAGACGATATTTATTTACGCCTACGATTATGTCTTTTTTGGAGTCGATACGGGCTTGCTTGCGGGCTGCGGCTTCTTCAATACGCATCTTGGGAAGGCCTGTTTCGATAGCCTTGGCCATCCCACCCATTTCCTCAATTTCTTGAATCAGCTTCCATGCCCTATGCGCAAGTTGGTGGGTGAGGGTTTCCACATAATAGCTTCCGGCCCACGGATCTACCGTACGGCAAATTTGGGTTTCTTCCTGAAGGTAAATCTGGGTGTTACGGGCAATACGAGCACTGAAATCGGTAGGCAGGGCAATGGCCTCGTCGAGAGCATTGGTATGTAGGCTTTGGGTGTGTCCTAATGCGGCAGCCATGGCTTCAATGCAGGTACGTGCCACATTGTTGAAGGGATCTTGCTCAGTGAGGCTCCAACCCGAGGTTTGCGAGTGAGTACGCAATGCCAGTGATTTGGGGTTTTTAGGATTAAACTGTTTTACAATCTTGGCCCAAAGCAAACGGGCAGCCCTCATCTTGGCTATTTCCATGAAATGGTTCATCCCTACAGCCCAGAAGAATGAAAGCCTGGGAGCAAAATCGTCGATGGAAAGTCCGGCATTCACCCCAGTACGAAGGTATTCCAGCCCGTCGGCCAGGGTGTATGCCAATTCAATGTCGGCAGTAGCTCCGGCTTCCTGCATGTGGTAACCCGAAATACTGATGCTGTTGAACTTAGGCATGTACTTCGAGGTATATTTGAAAATATCGCCAATGATGCGCATGGAGGGCAAAGGAGGATAAATGTAGGTGTTGCGCACCATAAATTCTTTCAGGATGTCGTTTTGGATGGTACCCGAAAGTTGCTCCAGTTTCACACCTTGCTCGAGGCCGGCCACGATGTAAAATGCCATTACCGGAAGCACTGCCCCATTCATGGTCATCGAAACCGACATTTTATCGAGGGGAATCTGGTCGAACAGAATCTTCATGTCGAGAATGGAATCTACAGCAACACCTGCTTTACCAACATCGCCCACTACCCTGGGATGGTCGGAATCGTAACCACGATGTGTGGCCAGGTCGAAAGCAATAGAAAGACCCATCTGTCCGGCAGCCAGATTTCGGCGGTAAAAAGCATTCGATTCTTCTGCTGTCGAAAAACCGGCATATTGACGGATGGTCCAGGGCCGCATCACATACATGGTGCTGTAAGGACCCCGCAGGTAAGGCGGAATTCCTGCGGCATAGTGTAGGTGTTCCATTCCTGCCAAATCTTCGGCAGTATAAACTGATTTAACCTCAATGTTTTCAGGCGTTAACCATTGTTGTGGACGAGGAGGTTCCTTCTGATTCGCCCTTATGGCATCCAACCTGATGTTATGAAAATTGGGTTTCATAATGGATTGATTATATGTTCTTTAAATGTGTTACGCGTTTTGTTTATATTTTAGGGGTTGTCTCTGGATAAGGGTTGGGTCATACACCGAGCTCCACCACCACCTCTCGGAAGTTCTGAACCCTCAATGGTTATTACGTACTTTTCGTAATTCTCCGGATTAATCTTACCTTTGAGAATATCTCTGGCCTTTATAATTTCATAGCCTTTTTGTGCCAGGGCTTCCAGAGTGTAGGTGTTACGGTGATATCCAATTACTTTACCGTGATCCAGGGCAAAAAAATTGGTGCCACTGTGCCATTGTTCACGTTCCATCGTGTATGGGTCTCCTTCTCCCCCGCAAATGATGGGTTCGAGCGACATGCCCAGTTTGCCCAATGCTGTGAGAAGATTGTGTTCTTCACGGATACGTTTTACCTTGCCATTATCAATTTCAATGTGAATGGTTGCATAACGATTTTCATTGAGCACCACTGGTTCGTAGATCATGCATTCATGCTGGCTAAGCAAGGTGAAAACCATATCGAGATGTATGAATGACTCGGGTTTATGGGGGAGTTCCTGCACCAGAATATGCTTGATGCGGGGTTTTGACCGCAAACATTCCATGATGTAATCGATACCCTTGGAAGTGGTGCGCACCCCTAAACCAATGATGAGTGTGTCGGGACGCGCAACCAGGATATCACCACCTTCGAAAGTAATATCCTGAACATTGTGCATGCTCGAAGAGCAGTTGATGATCTGTGTTTCGAAGGCCGGATGGAAAGCATAAATGGTTTCCATGATCATGGCCTCGCGCACCCTTACCTGATTAGCCATGCGCCCGATAAGCACCTGGCTTCCGATACAAATGGCAGAGTCGCGGGTGAAAAAGAAATTGTGTAATGGCCTGACCTCGTATCTCTCTTTGTCAAGAAAACGAGTCAGATTATTCTTTTCCATTTCCACACCTTCAAACATTACCCGGGTTAGCTCATGAGCCGGCATCTGCATGAGCATAGGCTCCAGGTGGGGTGTGTTTTCATGCATGCAAACCCTGCGTACAAAATTGTGCTTGATTTTCTCATTTTCCAGAGTTTCTCGTAACAAATCCTTTACCTGGAAAACCTGAGAATATCTGTGAAGAATTCCTTCCAACTGTGCGTATTCTTCAGAAACAATGGCCAGATTGAGAATGTCGCTGTAAAGTGCACGTTCGGCATTCTGAGGTGTCATATTCTCAACCTCAGGCCCCGGTGTGTGCAGGATTACACTTCTCAACCTGCTGGTTTCTGAAAGAATGTTTATATCGATTCTATTGCTCATGCAATGATTTTCAGGTCTTTTTGATATTGAATGAGGGTTTCGAGGAGGTTGCTGCGTACATGAATGAAACGTGTCAGCCCTGCGGCTTTTAGTTCGTCAGCACAAGGGGGATTCCCTGCAACCACAACCAATGCCTTGTCTTTGAGTGCTTCAAAAATTTCCTTAGCATAAACTGCATATTCTTCGTCACTTGAGCAGATTACCACAACATCGGGTTGATGTTTTAAGGCATCATTTACCCCTTCCTCAACTGAGCTTACAGGCTGACCTGTAATTATTTGGAAACCGGCACATCCGAAGAAGTTACCTGAAAACTGTGCTCTTGCCTGGCGCATGGCAACATTACCAATCAATAGCAGATAAACAACCGGACGTCGGTTGATTCGTGCATACTCATCGGTTTTATATCTTACGGCTTCCATTACCATGCTTCCTCTGTAGGGCACAAGGGGTCTGCCCACTTTGAAATTCGCAGAAGATTCAGGCTTTTTAAACAGACTGCTATCTAATACTTCTTTAATCTCTTCCGTGAGGTTGGGATACTGATTTGTACCCAACACAAATTCCCTGCGTGAGGCAATGGCTGCTTCCCGCTTCAGAGCGTTTTCGTTAACCCTGTCTTGTATCATTCCGGAACGGAAGGCTTCAAGATATCCTCCTTTTTCTTCTACCTTAAGGAAAAGATTCCAGGCTTCGCGAGCGATGTTTTCGGTCAGATTTTCAATATAGTAGCTACCGGCTGCGGGGTCTACAATTTTATGGAATCCGCTTTCTTCTTTAAGAATGAGTTGCTGGTTCCGTGCCATGCGTTCGCCAAATTCTGAAGAATGTCCATAGGTAATATCGAAAGGAAGTACTTCCAACGAGTCCGTTCCACCCAGCGTGGCAGCCATAGCCTCGGTAGTTGTCCGCAACATGTTTACATAGGGATCGTAGAGGGTTTTGTTGTAGAGGGAAGTTACACAATGTATGTTCATTCTTCCGGCATCTTCGCTGGCAGCTCCATACGATTTAATAATGTGAGCCCATAGCATGCGTGCTGCACGCAATTTGGCTATTTCGAAGAAGTAGTTCGAACCCACCGAAAACACGAAACGCATTTTAGGAGCAATTACCGATACGGAAAGCCCCATGTCGGTCAAACGGGTGAGGTATTCTACTCCCATTGAAAGTGCGAAAGCGAGTTCCTGAACAATGCTTGCTCCGGAGTTACCAAAGGCTGAGGCATTAACTGTAAGCACCCTTAAATTGGATAAACTCTTCGATTTTTCGATGATCTCTTTGGCGTGACGGAACGCCCCTTCAGCATCGCCACATTCAGAACAAAAATCTCCGTGAAGGGTAAGGTAACCCAGCGGATCGAAATCGAGGCTGCCTTGCAGTCGTTCATAATCTCTGTTGCGCTGATCCATCAGCATTTTCAGGTACTCTGCGATTTTTTGCGACTGATGTCCTGCTCTAAAGTTCACTTCAATGCCTTTTACCCAAATGTTCTGCATCAACTTAGCGAAATCTTCGTAGCTGATAGGCATGTCGTCAGGAATAAAAAATCCCACGGAGTCGACCCCTTTCTGTAATATTTCCAGGGCTTTGTGATTGGCTCCTTCTATACCTGTTTCTTTTACATTAATATCTTGCCTTATAAACCAGGTATTATCCAGGGGTTTATTTCCGCGAACAAAGGGAAATTCTCCCGGCATGGATTTGATAAAGTCAATACCTTCAAGGTCTTCAGCCCTATAATAAGGTTTTACCTTGAAGCCTTCGGGTGTCTGCCAAATGAGTTTTTTCTCATAATCAGCCCCCTTGAGGTCTTCTTTAATAACCTCTTCCCATTTCTCTGTGCTTACTGGGGGAAATTCTTCAAACAATTTTTCCGTGTTCATTGTATTGTCGGCCATAACGGAATAGTTATATTTGTTTTTGGAAATTGTTAACCAACTTGTTAACTAAACTGGCGGCAAAGGTACAGATTTTAAACCAGATAGCCCTTGAATTGTTAATTAAATAACAAATATTCATTTTTTTTGATTTGTAAAAAATTGTTTATCAGCTTATAATATGAAAAAAGTTTATTTATCAGGCGCAACTGGTTTTGTGGGTTCCCACCTTAAAAACAGGATGGAGGCGTTGGGGTGGGAGGTTAAAGCTCTGGAGAGAAAGGATTTTGCTGCAGGACCGGACTATTTGAGAATGCTTATCGATGGCTGTAATGCGGTCATTCACCTTGCCGGTGCTCCAATAGCAAGGAGATGGAGCCAAAAGGTAAAGCGGGAGATACATGATAGCCGTATTCAAACCACCAGGGCACTCAGCGAAGCTATATGCAGATGTGTCAATCAGCCACAAGTGTTTGTTTCAGCTTCAGCAGTGGGTATCTACGAAAGCTTTGGCATTCACGATGAGGATTCAACAGCTTTGGCACAGGATTTTTTGGGTAAACTATGCATGGATTGGGAGGCGGCAGCCCAACTGGCGCAAACGTGCACTCGGGTGGTGAACCCTCGTATTGGTCTGGTATTGGGAAAAGATGGTGGATTGATGGCTCGTCAGCTGCCCTTTTTTAAATTAGGTCTGGGAGGGCCAATGGGTAGCGGTAAACAGGGCTTCCCTTTTATACACATTCACGACCTCTGCTCAGCCTTGATATACGTTATTGACAATACGGAGTTTCGGGGACCGGTAAACATGGTTGTGCCTCAAATGGTTGATAACAGAAGTTTCGCTCATGCCCTTGGAAGACTTCTGAATAAACCTGCCTTTTTAACTGTCCCTGTTTTTGCCTTGCGATGGATATTTGGCCAAGGGGCTGAAGCTCTTGCTAATGGTCAGTTTGTAAGGCCTGCTAAACTCATTTCCAGTGGGTTCAAATTTAAATATCCTGAATTAAAAGATGCACTGAGTAACTTAATCTTAAACCGATGATTTTATCTGTATTTTTATTTTTGGCTGGAGTATTTCTGTTATTAGGTGGTGCTTCCTGGTTTGTATCCGGGGCTTCATCTCTTTCGCATCGATTGGGAATCCCTGATATAGTTACCGGGCTTACGGTGGTAGCCATTGGTACATCTTCCCCCGAACTGGCAGTGAATATTGCCGCTGCCATCAAGGGTAATGCAAGTATGGCCATTGGAAATATTGTGGGAAGCAACATTCTAAATATTTTGCTCATTTTAGGGCTTACAGCACTTATTCGACCCATGCGGGTAGAAAGGGCCAGTCAGCGTGCTGAGATTCCCCTTGTGGTGCTTTCAGGTTTTGTTGTATTGGCTATGGGAAGTGACCCATTGTTTGATGGAGCTACCCATGCAGTTATCACACGAAGCGAAGGGCTGGTTTTACTTGCATTTTTCCTTATTTTTATTGCATACATAATTTATATTGCCCGTTCCAAAAACGAGGAATTTCCTGCCACAACCAGTCGAAACCTTTGGCTCGACCTGTTTAAATTTTTCGTCGGACTGGGTGGCTTAATCCTTGGCTCCCGTTTTTTGGTGGATGGAGCCATTGAGATTGCTCATTTTTTTGGTATTTCTGATACAGTTATCGGGCTTACCATAGTTGCCATTGGGACATCTGCCCCTGAATTGGCAACCTCTGCTGTGGCTGCATGGAAGGGAAACAGTGATATCGCTGTGGGAAACGTTATTGGGAGCAACATCTTTAATGTTTTTCTGATTCTGGGCCTCACGGCAGTAATTCAACCTCTTCCTGCCGATCCGGCTTTGTTGCGCGACTTTTGGGTAAATATTGGCGTTTCGATACTTTTACTCATTAGTACCTTTACTTTTAAACGTATGTTGATTGATAGGATTGAGGGTGGTCTTTTTATCCTTTTTTACTTGGTTTATATTGCAATTTTGTTGTTTTAAGTAGCTGATTTATACAAAAAACTGAGGCTGCCTGTTTGCATGGCAGCCTCTTGTTTTATGTAATGACAAAGGTTAATAATTGAGTTTATCCACATTTACTATAATTACAACTGGTACATTTCAGGCATCCTTCCTGATAGACGAGTGTGCCGGTTTGTCCGCAATTTGGGCATTGTGCTTTGGTTACAACCGTGCCGTCGGGTATAAATTGTTTGAGCGCCCTTTCAACACCAGTTTTCCATGAGTTGATACTATCGGAATCAAGGCGCAGTTTCGAAACCAGATCAATGACAGAATGCAAAGGCATTCCATGGCGAAGAACTCCGGAAATTAATTTGGCATAGTTCCAGTACTCCTTATCAAACATTCGCGAAAGTCCTTCTATGGTTGTGCGGTAGCCTTCCTTATCCATGAACTGAAAGTCGTAGCGTGAACTACCATCGGGTAGGCGATTTTTAATAACCCATCCACTGGTCACCCATTTAGGTGCATAAAATCCTTCAGCCTTTCCTGTGAAAATTTCATAAGGACGTCCATTATAAATACCAACTACAGCTACCCATTCTTCAGTTCCATTTACAAATCTTACAACTGAGGCTTCGAGTACTTTGGGTCTTCGGGG
>DDBO01000023.1 GCA_002332755.1 Bacteroidales bacterium UBA2030
GTTGGCCAGCATATGAATGACTATGTTTTGATGGTTACCAAGAGTACGGTCCCTGTGGGCACAGCTGAAAAAGTAAGGACCGTTATCCAGGAAGAACTCGACAAACGAGGAGTTAAAATTCCTTTTGATGTAGCTTCAAACCCCGAGTTTTTGAAAGAGGGGGATGCAGTTAACGACTTTCTCAAACCCGACCGCATCGTTGTAGGTACCGATTCAGAGCGTGCCATAGAGATTTTTCAGCGATTGTATAAGCCGTTCACCCTTAACGGGCATCCGGTCATTTTCATGGATATTCCTTCGGCCGAAATGACTAAATATGCAGCTAATTCTATGTTGGCCACCAAAATCAGCTTTATGAATGATATAGCTAACCTTTGCGAAATCGTTGGAGCTGATGTTAATATGGTACGCAAAGGCATTGGCAGCGATAGTAGAATAGGCAAGAAATTTATCTATCCCGGCATTGGTTATGGTGGTAGTTGCTTCCCTAAAGATGTCAAAGCCCTTATTAAAACGGCTGAAGAAAATGGTTATAAACTGCGTGTGCTCAAAGCAGTTGAAGAAGTGAATGAAGACCAGAAGTTGGTATTATTCAACAAGGTGAAAAAATACTTCAATGGCGATTTGAAAGGTAAGCAAATATGTATTTGGGGCCTTAGTTTTAAACCCCAAACCGACGATATGCGTGAGGCTCCATCTATAGTAATAATTAATCATTTGCTCGCTGAAGGCGCTAAGGTGAAAGCCTACGACCCGGTAGCAATGACAGAGGCTAAGCATCGTCATTTTGGCGATAAAATTGATTATGCAAAAGATCAGTACGATGCCGCCCTTGATGCTGATGCCCTCCTCCTGGTTACCGAATGGGCAGAATTTAAATTCCCCAACTTTGCCGTACTGAAAAAAATTATGCGTATACCTGTTATTTTCGATGGCCGAAACATTTATGATGCCAAAGAAGTAAAAGAAGCAGGATTTGACTATTTCTGCATAGGTATTGATACCACTCGTCGTTAACCAAAATCCAACAACCGGCCAGAGCCATCCTCGACTGTGGAGGAGCTCTGGCTTTATTTTTAAACCTTTAAGCCATGAAAAAGAAAATACTTGTTACCGGGGGAGCCGGATTTATTGGTTCGCATCTCTGTAAACGCTTACTGGATGACGGAAATGAAGTCATTTGCCTTGATAATTACTTTACAGGCTCTAAAGAAAATGTGGTGGAACTTATGAAAAACCCTTATTTTGAACTTATCCGTCACGATGTTACGATGCCGTTTTTTATTGAGGTGGATGAAATTTATAACTTGGCTTGCCCCGCCTCACCAATACATTATCAGTATAACCCGATCAAAACCATCAAAACCTCAGTGATGGGAGCTGTTAATATGCTGGGATTAGCCAAACGTATCCGGGCAAAAATTTTGCAAGCCTCTACCAGTGAAGTTTACGGAGATCCGACCGTGCATCCTCAGAGCGAAGATTATTGGGGTCACGTAAACCCGATTGGTCCAAGAGCATGCTACGATGAAGGAAAACGTTGCGCTGAGGCCCTTTTTGTTAATTATCACAGGCAAAACAATGTTCGTATCAAAATCATGCGGATTTTTAATACTTATGGTCCCAACATGCATCCCAACGATGGAAGGGTGGTAAGTAATTTTATCGTGCAGGCATTACGAAACCAAGACATCACTATCTATGGGGATGGATCTCAAACCCGTTCTTTCCAGTATGTTGACGACCTCATCGAAGGGGCCATTCGTCTTATGGCTACCCCCGATGAATTTATCGGTCCCATTAACATTGGAAATCCTGGTGAGTTTACTATTCTTGAGTTGGCTGAAAAGGTTATTAAACTTACCGGAAGCAAATCTAAAATCGTATTTCTTCCCTTGCCATCCGACGATCCCAAACAACGTCAGCCTGATATTACCCTTGCGCGTAAGGTACTCAATTGGGAACCCAAAGTGCCGCTCGAAGAAGGTTTAAAACTCACCATCGACTATTTTCGTAAAATTATCAAATAACAGGGCTAGGATATATGAGTGCCAAAAGGGTTTTAGTAACCGGTGGTAATGGACAACTAGGGAATGAACTACGTCGCCTGGCTCAGGGAAAGCCAGACTGGGAGTTTGTATTCACTGATGTGGCAGAGCTCGATATTACCCAGTCCGAATCTATTGACGCTTTTACTGCACGCAGCAATTTTCAATGGATAGTAAACTGCGCTGCTTACACGGCTGTCGACAAAGCTGAGACCGAAAGAGAACTTGCCACGAAAATTAATGCCTTGGCTCCCGGAATTCTCGCTGATGCAGCCCGGAAAACCGGAGCTTCTCTTATCCATATAAGCACGGATTACGTTTTTAGCGGAACCCATCACAGGCCTTATAAACCCGAGGATCCTACAGGGCCGGAATCGTTTTATGGAAAAACCAAACTTCAGGGCGAAGAAGCCGTAAAAGCAGCCGGAGGTAATACCTTCATTATTCGAACGGCCTGGTTGTATTCTGAATTTGGAAATAATTTTGTGAAAACCATTTTGAAGTATGGACGTGAAAGGGGTAAGCTTAATGTGGTGACCGATCAGATAGGTTCACCAACCTGGGCTGCCGACCTTGCTGCATTCGTTGTTCATTTGATTGAAAATCATCAGCCCCGCGGAATTGAGGTTTTGCATTACACTAACGAGGGTGTCTGCTCATGGTACGATTTTGCCTGGTTTATCGTAAAATTAGCCAGAATTGATTGCACTATTCATCCCATTCCCACTGAGGAGTATCCTTTACCTGCTCCCCGACCATTTTATAGCCTGCTCGACAAAAAGCAAACAATCCTGAGAACCGGCATAGATATTCCCCATTGGTATGAAAGCTTGCAAAAGGCTTTACCCTCCATTATTAAAAATCTTTAATTTCCCCTGAAAATACTTTATCATTCTTCGATAAACATCAATTTGTTTTTGAGTTCTATTGTTTCAGTAAAACTACCTAAACCCGAAAATCATGAATTACATTGATCCGGTAATACTTGAAAAAGCGAGGCCCTGGACACAGCCTCCCTTCGACGAAGAAACGCGAACCAGAGTACAATGGCTCATTGAAAACGACCCGGCAGAGCTTACCGAGTGCTTTTATCGCGACCTGGAATTCGGTACAGGTGGGTTAAGAGGTATAATGGGTGTAGGCACTAATCGAATGAATATATATACCGTGGGAATGGCTACCCAGGGTTTTGCCAACTATTTGAAGAAGAGTTTCCCTGCCGTGGAGCCAATCAAGGTGGTAATAGCTCATGATAGCCGCAACAATGGCCCACTCTTTGCCCAAACCACAGCCAACGTATTATCGGCTAACGGCATAAAGGTTTACCTTTTCGACGAGCTTCGTCCAACACCTGAACTGTCTTTTGCTGTAAGATATCTGGGATGCCAGGGGGGCATTGTCATCACAGCATCGCACAACCCTAAGGAATACAATGGTTACAAAGCCTATTGGTCAGATGGTGGGCAACTTATTAGTCCCCACGATAAAAATGTGATTACCGAGGTAAATAAAATCCGAGGGTTGGATGATGTGAAATTCACAGGCAAACCTGAGCTGATTGAAATTATTGGGGATGAAGTGGATAAAGCTTATATCGAGAATATTCGTAAGCTCTCACTTAATCCTGAACTTATCAAGAAGCATTCCGAAATGAAGATTGTTTACACCCCCATTCATGGAACGGGAGTGAAACTGGCGCCAAGAACTTTGAAAGCCTTCGGATTCAGCAATATTATTACTGTTGAAGAACAAATGGTGGTTTCGGGTGATTTTCCCACAGTCCATAGCCCTAATCCTGAAGAACCTGCTGCCCTGGAACTGGCTATCCGGAAAGCCAAAGCCACAGGTGCTACTTTGCTCATGGGCACAGACCCCGATGGCGACCGTGTGGGTATTGCCGTCCAAAACGAAAAAGGTGAATTTGTGCTGCTCAACGGCAATCAAACGGCTTCTTTGTTGATATACTACATTCTAAAAACCTGGAAAGAAAAAGGTTTGCTCAAGGGCAATGAGTTTATAGTTAAAACCATAGTAACTTCAGAGCTGTTGAGCGAGATCGCCCAAAAGTTTGGAGTAGAAAGCTTTGATGTACTAACGGGTTTTAAATATATTGCAGATCTTATTCATCGGTTTGAGGGGCAAAAGACCTTCATTGCAGGAGGAGAAGAGAGTTATGGATATCTGGTTGGCGATTTTGTGAGAGACAAAGATGCCATAAGCAGCTGCGCAATGATAGCCGAAACTGCTGCCTGGGCCGCCGAACAGGGAAAAACTTTGTATCAACTTCTTAAAGAAATCTATTTGGAATTTGGTTTTTATAAAGAAACTTTGCTTTCATTAACTAGAAAAGGTAAAGCAGGGGCTGAAGAGATCAAACAAATGATGGAGAATTACCGTAACCACCCTCCTGTTGAATTGGGTGGAGTAAAAGTTTTGATTATTAAGGATTATCTTGATCAAAAAGAGACTAACCTTGAAACCTCAGAAGTGAAGCCCATTGATTTGCCCAAATCGGATGTTCTGCAGTTTTTCCTTATTGATGGGAGCAAGGTAACAGTACGTCCGTCGGGAACCGAGCCCAAAATTAAATTCTACTTTGGGGCACGCACGCAGCTTGCTTCGCTCGATGCATTCGAAGCTACCGATGCTGCCCTCGATGCCAAGATTAAGGCTATTATTCGCGATATGGGTGCGGCTTGATTCTCAAGCTCAATTTTACCCATCTTATTCCCCGCTTCTTTTACTTTTCGTACAGAAGCGGGGATTAACTTTGCATCCTGATGAATAAACGGATAATCTTTGGTCTACATTTTTCTGCCCTTCTGCTGGTTGGGGTTATTATTTTTTTGTTGCCTGTTTCTCTTAATGGTCAGCAAATCAAGTGTTCCAGGATTATCAATGATACACTGCATCTTTGTCCCGGGACTCGGATTTTGATTGGTGAAAGGCAAATCAGAGTTGCTGCCGACACCATAATTACCGGAAAAGATATTAAAAGAGTTTTTATTCTTAACGATCCTTATGTTAGATCCAAAGCGTTTTATGATTCATTGCGAAGTGCAGCTTCCCGAAGAGGTTGGTCGAAACTGGCCTATCAGCTTATTTTTCCCGAGAGTGGTGAGGTGAAGCCTGAAGGACCTAACGAGGACATTATTCAACGTTTTACTCCTCATCAGGGTAAGCGCATACGGAGAATAAATGTTTTAATAAGTCTGCCTTTTGATACTTCGGGAGGGCTAAGGGGAGAAAACCGGCTCGGCAAACTTGGTAATTCTCTGCATCACCTGACACAAAAACAGGTAGTCAGACGAAATTTGATGTTTAGTGAAGGGGATATATTCAGTTCCCGGGTGGCAATCGAAAACGCGCAATTGTTGCGTGCATTGCCTTATTTTTCAGATGTTCGTATTATTCCGGTTGAGGTGCCGGGCGAACCCGATCAGGTAGATATAACAGTATGGGTAAGAGATGTGTTTTCTTTGGGGCTGGAAGTGTTTTTTGAGAGTGCCAGCCGTGTTAATTTCTCATTGTACGACCAAAATTTTGCCGGCCGTGGACATACCTTGTATTTTACCACAGCATGGCATACTGATCGCTCACCCAATATTCGTATACGCGATATTTTCTACAATGTAGGGAATATCGGCAGTACTTTTATCCAGGCAGGAATATCCTATCTCAATGATGTCTATCACGAAAAAGTAGGAGTGTGGGCCGGAAGAGATTTTTATGCCAGTCAGGCCCGCTTTGCAGGAGGACTGGCCTTTGCCCACCATAACGAGACAAAAACAATATATTATCCTTTCTTTCGCCTCGATGATATTCGTTACAATACTCAGGAACTATGGGTGGGCCGTGCCTTTGATATTCAAAAGTCTGTTTGGCCTTTGCGCTTGGTGGTTTCGGCCAGCCTCCAGAATAAGCTTTACACTTTGCGGCCTTTCGTCTCGGGCGATACAAACAAAATTTATTACAACAGCTCGGCTGTCTTGTTCAATATTGCTCTCTCCCGCAGTGCTTTTTACAGAGGAAATTATATCTATCGTTTTGGCCGTATCGAGGATGTGCCGTATGGCCTTTTGGCTGAATTTACTGTAGGACCCGAAGGTTACGAGTATTACAGCCGTACATACCTTGGCTTGCAGTTGGGCGGAGCGAGATATTTCGAGGGATTTGGTTATCTTTCAGGACGTTGGCTTTTTTCTGCCTACAACAGGGATGGCAGGTTCGAACAAGGGCAAACAGGTTTGCATGTTGAGTATTTCTCTGAGTTAGGCGTCTATGGCGCCCTTAAGGTGAGGCATTTTGCTACCCTAAATTATAGGTCGGGGTTTCGTCGCTTACCGGGTGAGTCGCTTAATGTGGTAAAAGAGCTCGATCTATGGTTGTTGCATGAAAAAGATACCTTGTATTTTTCAGGAAATAAGAAGTTGTCCTTGAATTATACAGGGATGGTTTATACCCCAACGTTTTTTTATGGATTTCGTATGGCAGTCTTCAACTTTGCCAACCTGGCCTTTGTAGGAGAATCGCGCAAGTTCATTTTTAGCAATAGATTATACTCCGGCTTTGGGATTGGGTGTATGCTTCGCAACGAAAATCTGGTCATTAAAACTATTAAGCTCAGATTGGGTTTTTATCCAAATCTGCCCGATGGTCGTTTGGGTGTGATGCTTCAGTTTAGCGGCGTTGCCCCTTTGCAATTTTTTAATTACAAACCTCGTCAACCTAAAATTATTTCTTATGAATAAATCCATACGTGCTTGCATTTTTGATATGGATGGCACTATTGTCAAAAACCATGAATATCATCTCGAGGCCTGGATAATGTTTTGGAAAAAACGCAACATTCAGGTAAGCAGGCAACAGATGTTGGAACAGTTTGGTCGCAAAAACCGTGAGATACTGGAGGCTATATCAGGAAAATCTTATACTGAAGAAGAAGCCGAGGCCTTGGCGACCGAAAAAGAAGAGTTATACAGAAATCTTTACCGTCCACACATAAAACCTGTGGAAGGTTTAAATGAGATTTTGAATGAGCTAAAAAAGAAAAAAATAAAAGTTGCTTTGGCTACTTCCGCCCCTCCACCCAATGTTGACTTTGTGTTGGAGGCTTTGAATCTCCGATCTGATTTCGAGTGTATTGTGGATGCTTCTATGGTCGATAAAGGCAAACCCCATCCAGATATTTTTTTAAAAGCAGCAGCATGCGCGGGTGAATCGCCCGAGAACTGCCTGGTATTTGAAGATGCCAACGCTGGTCTTCAGGCTGCCCGTGAAGCAGGGTGTAATGTAGTAGCTATGCTCACTACGCATAGCAGGAACGAACTGGGTGAGGCTGATATCTACATCCACAACTTTACAGAATGGCCTCGATTATTCGAAGTATTTCAAATAGGCTAAGTTTTTCTGCAGATACGCTTCATGTCATGGCAATTTTTGGGTATTTAATTGGTTCCGGCCAACATCTTCCATGCACTGGCCATGTATTCAGGTAATTGTGAGGGTAATAATGTTTCGAGCGATTCTTTTTCAATGGCTAAGTCAGCTGCTGCGCCGTGCAGCCAAACTCCCAGGCGGGCAGCATTTTCAGGGTGATAGCCCTGAGCTAACAGTCCGGCGATGATACCCGTCAAAACATCACCACTGCCTCCTGTGGCTAATCCGGGATTTCCTGTGCTATTAAAGAAAACCTTTCTTTGAGGATTGATAACAGCAGTGACACCTCCTTTAAGGACTAAATAAACCTGAAAGCGAAAGGCAAAGTCGCGGGCCATTTCTAATCTTTCGAAATCGTTGGCTGCAGGTCCTGCAAGACGCTCAAATTCTTTAGGATGCGGAGTCAGAATGCTTCCTGTGGGTAAAAAGGCCAGCCAGGTTTTATTTTCTGATAAAATATTTAGGGCATCGGCATCTAATAACAAAGGAACTTTACATTCCTGAATCAGCAATCTGAGCATAATGGCGGCACCGCTTTCAGTACCTAAACCGGGTCCGGCGGCAATGGCAGTAAAAGGGGTTAATGATGAGGGTAAATCAGATATTTCTTCCGAATGTTCCGACAATGAGGCCATGGCTTCAGGCAAGGAGGAATTTAAAGCCTGGATGACAGAGGGGACTGTATGAACAGTGAGAAGACCCACCCCTGCTGCAAGACAGCCTTTGGCCGCCAGCAATGCAGCTCCTGCCTTTTGCCTGCTTCCTGCTATTAGCAGGGTATGCCCAAAACTTCCTTTGTGTTCGAAACGCCTACGTTTTCGGTAGAATGGTTTAATCTCATCCAACTCAGTGTAATGATAAGGGGTTTCTGCTTCATCAATGTACTTTTGATGCAGCCCGATATCGAGCCGCATCCATCGCCCAACCCATCTGTCATTTTCAGCTATCATAAAGCATAGCTTAGGTGGGTTGAAGCTTAGCGTATAGTCAGCTTTTAGGGCATCACCGCCCTTAACTAACATCGACTCATCCACGAATAGCCCACTGGGCACATCAATAGAAATTTTAATATTGGGGTACGTATTCAAATATTTTATTGCTGCCAATCCCAGACCACTGAGTGGTCTGGATAAACCCGTTCCGAAAATGGCATCAATTATTACAACTTCAGGTGGAATCTCGGGTAATTCTGTCTCAGCTGTTATTTCTTGGATTAAGCCTTCTTTCAATTCCTTCATTCGTTCGTAATTAATCCTGAAATCATCTGAGCCATGTCCTGAGGTTTTTATAATAAAAACATGCACATCGATCCCTTCTCTCAAAAGCATTCGACCAATGGCCAGGCCGTCGCCACCATTGTTTCCCATGCCACAAAAAATATAGTAATTCTGCCCCCTGAAATGATGCTTCATAATCCATTGGAAACATTGGCTAGCTGCTCGTTCCATTAAATCAATGCTTGAAATTGGCTCATTATCAATCGTGTATTTGTCGGCCTCACGAATTTGGGTTACTGAAAGAATTTTCATAACTCAGGAGAGTTGAAGATTACGAAGTTTTCAAAATTAATTAGAAAATATGATGAATCGAGGGAGGGGCAGGAGCCAGATTTTAAAAACAAGTCTCAGGCAAGAGATTCAATCCTATGGGTTTTAATGCTTTTTTTAAATTTGTAAATTATTAATAATGAGTTTTATACAAGTTTTTAACGAATTTTTTTCCTAATAGTTGTGCTCATTGTAACTTTTAATACTATTTTTGCGTTATAATGATATCAATTTAATATTATTTCGCTATGAATAAAGAAAAATTTGTCACTCCGTTATCAGGGTATTTGGGTGTTTTAGTCACCTTGGTTACTATTGTTGCCGGCATCCTATTGTTGGTTTATTCTAACGAGGATGTTTTCATGATTATTTCAGGTATTGTTTTGCTGATCGCCACGGTTTTTATGATGATTGGCCTCATGGTCATCAATCCTAATGAGTCTGCTGTATTGGTGCTTTTTGGCGATTATGCCGGAACTGTTGTAAAAAACGGTTTTTTCTGGGTTAATCCGTTTTATGTGCGGAAGAAAATTTCCTTGAGAGCGCGCAACCTTAACGCCGATCCAATAAAAGTAAACGATAAGCTGGGTAATCCCATCATGATCGGCATCGTACTGGTTTGGCGGGTACGCAACACTTATAAGGCAGCTTTTGAAGTGGATGATTACAACCATTTTGTTGAGATTCAGAGCGAAGCGGCAATTCGCAAATTGGCCGGACACTATCCTTACGACAATTTTGATGACGAACAAAAGGAAGTTACCTTGCGTTCAGGCGGGGAAGAGGTGAACCATGTATTGGAGCATGAGCTTACCGAGCGACTCGACATTGCAGGCATAGAAGTTATCGAAGCCAGAATCAGTTATCTTGCTTATGCTTCAGAAATTGCCAGTGCTATGTTGCAGCGTCAGCAGGCTACTGCTATAGTTGCAGCACGTCAGAAAATTGTGGAAGGTGCGGTAGGTATGGTAGAAATGGCTCTCGATATGCTATCGAAACGGGAAATTATCGAACTGGATGATGAACGCAAGGCTGCCATGGTTACTAACCTGATGGTAGTTCTTACAGCCGATAAGGCCGCAACTCCGGTGGTAAATGCAGGGACCTTGCATCATTAAAATTTACCTCTTACCATGAAATTTGTAGAATCCAGGGGAGCCAGGGAGGCTTGGGGCGGATGGGTGGTGTTGCTTGGTGGCCTTATGGCTTTAACAGCGGGACTGGTTGCAACACTGACTCAGGCCAGTATTGCCATTGAACAAGGAAAAGTATACAGTGACCTGGTTTTGCCAATAATAATCTCCCTATTCGTTTCCGGTTTTTGCATCTATCTGTTTGTTTCGATGCGTCTCGAGATAATTATTGATGAACGAGGTATAAGTTTTAGTTTTCGTCCCTTCATTAAGTACAGGCAATACTCATGGGATGCAATCTCTTATGCCTGGGTGAGGAAATATCGGGCTATTGGAGAATATGGGGGATGGGGCTACAGGGGAGTGGGTCGGCGCCGTCGCGCTTTTACTCTTGGAGAAAAATACGGAATCCAGATAATTACTACGGATGGTAGAGATATTCTTTTAGGCACTGCGCGTCATGAAATCGCTGCCTCTGCCCTTAGGTCTTTTGGTAAAGGAACTCCTCCTTCAACCCCCTGGCCACCCAAACGTTGGCAATCATTTCTAAATTGGATAAAAAGGAATTCCTCTCATAATGAGTAAAAAAAAGGTCTTTGCCCTACGGATTGATCCTGAAATACTTGAAGCCCTGCAAAAATGGGCTGATGATGAATTTCGGAGTATTAACGGTCAGATTGAATATCTGCTGCATGAGGCTTTGCGTAAAACCGGCAGGCTCAAGGATAAAACTCCACCTGACTTAAATGTAGAAAATGACAGGAATAAACCATGAATGAAAAACAGAAAAGCCAGCCCAACGACGGACTGGCTTTTTTTTGAAGAATAGAATGCTGCTTATAAACTGAAGGAAATTCCCCCAACAGCCATGATTTTGTCGGCATTGCCAAGGGTGTATTTGGCTTCTGCAAAAAAGCTAAGCTTTTCTGATAAGCTGGTTTCAAAGCCTGCCCCTAAGTTTGCCCCAATTTCCGAAGAAAAAGCTGACACTCCCCCAGCAGAGATACTAGTGATAAAATAGTTGACTCCGGCAAACGGATAGAACTTGAAGGAATCCCCACCGAGGAGGTAATGACCATCGGCATTTACTTCTAAATAGGTTACCCCTGATTTGAAGAAATAAGCTGCACTGGCTGCACTACGAAGGTTTTCGGAGAATCCATAGTAAACTTTAACGCCTGCGGCCGGAGCTTTAATTTGTGTTGCAAATCCACCGAATACACCAAGCTTCAATTTGTCCTGAGCTGAGCTGGTGAAGCAGATCGAAACTACAAAAACAAGGGTCAAAAGAAGATTTAATTTTCTAATGTGGTTTTGGTTTTATGAAAAATGCCTACTCTGTTATAGCTTTTCGGCTTCCGCTATTTATTTTAAGTTTTATGGCATGACATTATAAACCTGAGCTTTACTGCCTTCGAGGATAAACCAAATCTTTTTACCCTCAATGGTTTCGGGGAGGTATTTCACTGCATTTACAGATATTTGACGAATCGTACCCAAATTGCCAAGTTGTGATTTATTGAAAGTAACCTGGTTTGTACCTGCGGATACAACTTTCATGACAGCGGTGTTACCGGCTACAACTGCAATCACACTATCCGCATTGCTTACTTTTCCTCCAAGGTTTATAGTCAAATCGGAGCTTGTGGTAGGGTTTTCAGGCAAGTCTCCCGAAAATTCCGGGAAGGGTGCAGTGATATTTTTAGTAAATGCCGGCACTGATGCACTGCCACTTACTTCCCACGAAACAGGGGGAAATGAGGTTTGAAAGTTGCCGATATAGACACCACCGGTGGATTGCCATGTAAGTGCCTGATTATTCAATTTAACCGTTCCTGCGTCATTACCACTCGATGAACCAATTGTACCAAACCAGGCTGTGCCGGTGGCTGTTGTCACCTCATAGTTCCCCATACCTGGAATTGGCGTTATTGTGGTCAACTTAATGGCAGCCAGGACCCCTATACCGTCCGGCACATTGAATCCGGATGGGTTATTGGGCTGGGTAGGCCCTCCATTGTCTCCTCCCTCGTCTTTGCTGCAACTTACCAAAATTTGACTGACAGCTAAAATTACTAACAACAAAACATTAATCTTACGCATAGTTCTGATATTTAGGGTTTAACATTAAATAATTCATTCGATTTCGGTTGTAAAGAAGCCTTTCACTAAGCCATTTTTCACGGCGTATTTAAACAGCCCGATGGGATTGGAAATCCCCGTTTTACGATTGATGCGTTTTCGGTAGGTCTCCACAGTGCGAATACTCAAACCTTTAAGTGCGGCGATTTGTGCACTGGTTAATTCTTCAGCTATTAGGCGAAGAATTTCCGTTTCTTTATTCGATAAGGGTTTGTATTGTTTCATCGCCATACATTCATATTTTTGTATGGCAAAATTATCCCCCAAACCACCCCTCAGTCTATACCTAAAGATAGGGGAAAATCATACGTACTATTAGGTATATTTATCTATGAATTAATGAGGTATTATCCTATACCATTTTCATAAGCGAACTTTATAAGCCCGACGAGAGTGCGACAATGTGTTTTCTGAAGAATATTTTTCCGGTGTGTATCCACGGTTCGTTTGCTGATGAATAACTTTTCAGCGATTTCCTCGCTGGAGTATTCTTGCATGATAAGGGAAAGAATTTCAATCTCCCGCTCAGATAGGTGAATTTTGTTTTCCGTGGATTTCTTTTTTTCACGGCTTCGCCTCAAAAGGTTTTCTAAAACAATATTGGAGTAATAAGTTCCATCATAAAGAATTCTGTCAATTGCTTTGAGGAATTCCTCCCGGGTAGCATCTTTTAAGATATATCCTTCTGCATTGGCATCAAACACTTCTTCTATTACCGAAGGTTCATTGTGCATGCTGATAACCAGTATTTTAATATTTGGGTATTTCTGTTTAACATTTCTGATTAATTCCAAACCGTCCATTCCAGGCATGTGTAAATCGGTGATCAACAGGTCGATAGGATTAAGGATTATAAGATCTAAGGCTTCCTGGCCGTTGCTTGCTATGCCGGTAAGCTCTGTCCCTTTTATCTGCTTTACCATTGAGGCCAGCCCTTCACTGAAAAGTTTATGATCATCTGCAATAAGGATTTTGAATGTTGATTCAATCATACTTCCTTTAGGTTAAGTTCAAGAGAGAAAACATTTTCATTTTCGCCTTTTTTCGAGAAATTTAGCTTTCCTTTTAAAAAGGTAATCCTGGTAATTATCGACCGTAGCCCTATTCCACCTGTCTCTGTGTTTGGCTTTAGTTCATAATTTTTTCCATTATCTCTTATTTCGACAATGAATTTATCCTGCTGGCTATGCAAACCGATGTCAATTTGAGTTGCATTCCCGTGCTTGATGATATTGTTTATCGTTTCCTGCACTACCCTAAAAATAGTATGCTTTACTTGTAAACTCAGGTTTTCAGGTACCTCATTAAAATGTAAACTGACTTTTAGTTTCTCTGATGAATTAATAGTATGAATCGTCTCTTCGATTGCCCTGATAAGCCCTTTTCTGACCAGAGTAGATGGCATCAGGTTGTGAGCAGTATGTCGCATTTCATCAATACACATTTTGATGGCTTTTTCAGCATTTTCAATAGAAGCATGATTGTATTCCTGTCCACCCCCGCCTGAAATAGCCCTGATATTCAGTAAGGCTGCAGATAGTAGTTGGCCTAAGCCATCATGTAATTCCATAGCTATTCGCTGACGTTCCTTGTCTTCAGCATTGAGGGTCTCAAGGAATATTTTTTGTTGAAAACGAGCCTCTTCTTCTTTGCGTAATACATTGATTTTGTATCGCCAGTGAGCGAAAATAGCCCCAAACACCGAAATGAGTGCTCCTACAATCAATAAACTATATAAGAGTTGGTTCTTTCTCTTATTGCTTTCGTTTTCTGCTTTCAAAGCCATAAGTCTGTTTTCCTGGCTAAGTTCATCGATAAGATTTAAGCTTTGTTTGAGCTTAAATTTCGCTTCATTTTCTGCCAGCTTTTCTGCCAGAGTAGTCTTAAAAAGGCTATCTTTTAGGGATATCAGTTCGGCGTAATATGCACTTATTTGCTTGTAGTTCTTTAAATATTTTTGATACTCAATTTTTGCTTCCAACAATTTAACGAGTCGGGTAAGTGATTTTTGATTCTCGATAAGCTTCTCACTGCTATCAAGATATTGTTTGGCTTTTACAATATCGTTCAATGTAAGATAAACGGTGAACAACTGATGGTAATTGCGAGTCTTGTCAGAATTATCACCCGACAAAGTTCTGGCCTTTAGTGCTTTTTTGGAATAGAAAATTACTCTTTTATAATCTTTTAAGGAATAATATACTTCAGCGAGATTGGTATAAACGATACCTAATCCATAATTGTCGTTAAGTTTTTTACGTATCATTTCTGCCTCTTTTAACAGGGCAATGGCTTCGTTATATTGTTTTTTATCATCAGCAATAATCGCTAAATTATTGAGCGATGCTGCAATGCCAGGCAAATCGTTTATTCGTCTCCGTATTTTTAATGCAGCTGTATGATATTCAGTAGCTTTATCCCATTGCTCCAGCTCATAATAAACCAGTCCTAAGTTGTTTAAGACATTTGCCTCCATTTGCTCGTTTTTGATTTCATGGAAAAGACTGGCAGCTTCATGAAAATAGGGCGTTGCCTCCTTATAATATCCCTGTTTTTGTTGAAGCATTCCCAGATTGTTGAGCGAACTGGCCAAAACGAGTTTGTTCTTAGCTATTCGTGCCTGATTTAAAGCCAGATTGTAATAATAGTATGCGCTATCTATTTGGTTAACCAGGTCTTTTCCAATGCCTAATAAATTTAGTGCCTGGGCTCGGCGCTTTGCGTTTTGCAACTTCTCTGCCTTAGTCAGTGCTTTTCTTGCCCATTTTTCTGCTTCTATGGTCTGATTATAAATTAATGAGTAACTAATCTTTAGCATCAAATCTGTTTGAGAAGTATCGTGTTTGGCCCATTTCAACTCTGCAGCTAAAGAGTCAGTATTCCACTGCTGGGCATAGGTTTGTTGATTTGTACCCAGAAGTACAATAAGGAGCGTTCCACATATCAATAAAATCATCATGGGTATTTTTTGTGGCTGCATATTGTGAATCAGCTTTGAAAGGGCAGGGTTTTCATTTTAACAAAATATACATGTACCTTGTTCATGGTATTATTTGCTGGTTTACAATTATTTGGCAATTTTGGGATTTCCTGAATCCATTTTAACAACCGTGTTAGGTTGTAATTAATATTTTTGTTCATACTTATCTAATTCGAGAAAATAATGAAATCCTGGAAAGTATTGATGCTGATATTGGTAGGGTTAGGCGGTATAAAATATCTTCAAGCGCAAGAGGAATCGCCCACTTATTGCAATCCCATGAATCTTGATTATGGGTTTTGTCCGATACCTAATTTCTATGATCATGGTAAACACCGTACCACGGCCGATCCGGTCATTATTCCTATTCATGGAAATTACTACCTGTTTAGTACCAATCAAAAAGGGTACTGGGTGAGCCCCGACTTGCTTTCATGGAGGTTCATCACTCAATCCTTTCTTCAGGCTCGTCATCAAACCTACGATGATTTATGCGCTCCGGCAGTCATGGCTAAGGGCGACACCTTATTGGTAATAGGTTCAAGTTACTCCCTGGACTTTACTTTATGGATGAGCACTTCTCCCGAAACCGGACAATGGCAAATCTTGATTGATTCTTTTCCATATGCGGCCTGGGATCCTTGTTGGTTTCGCGACGACGATGGAAGGATTTTTATTTACCATGGCTCGAGCAATGTGTTTCCGATCTATGGCGTAGAACTCGATTCACACAACCTGCGAACGCTGGGAGAACCAACACCACTGCTGAGCCTGAATGACAGTATTCATGGATGGGAGCGCTTTGGAGAAAACAACGACAATACTTTTCTTCGGCCATTCATTGAGGGTGCATGGATGACCAAGTACAATGGAAAATATTATTTACAATACGGAGCGCCAGGAACAGAATTCAGTGGCTATGCCGATGGGGTTTATCAAGCAGATAATCCTTTGGGGCCATTTGAATATCAGTCATTCAATCCTTTTTCATATAAACCGGGAGGGTTTGCTCGTGGAGCAGGTCATGGTGCTACTTTTTGTGATTTTCATGGACAATGGTGGCACATTTCAACCATTGCTATAGGAGTTAAGAACAATTTTGAGCGACGATTGGGCCTCTGGCCGGCTTATTTTGACAACGAGGGCATATTATACGCAAATACCTCTTTTGGAGACTTTCCGCATTATATCGACGGAAGATTTACCGGATGGATGTTGCTTAATTATAACAAGCCTGTGCTGGCTTCTTCCTGGTTTACAGCCTATCCGCCTGATTTTGCGGTTGATGAAGATATTCGTACCTATTGGAGTGCCCAGTCGGCCGATTCCACCGAATGGCTGATGACCGACTTGGGCGAGGTATGCCAGATTTTTGCACTCCAGGTGAACTATGCCGACCAGGATGCAACTGTAATCGGAAAGGTTGACTCTCTATATCATTCCTACCTTATAGAAGGGTCTATTGATAGTAAAAGTTGGTTTGCTATAGTCGATAAGCGAAGCAACCGACAAGATGTTCCTCATGATTATACCCCTTTAAAGTCTCCTGTAATGGCTCGCTTTGTACGCATCCGCAATGTACATATGGCTTCCGGTAAGTTTGCCCTGTCGGGATTTCGCATATTTGGTCATGCTCAAAAGCCTTTGCCCGCAATGGTCGAAGACTTTGTGGCTTTAAGAGGGGCAAGCGAACCGCGAAATGCCTGGCTCAAGTGGAAAACTTCTGACGATGCATCAGGTTATATTATACGTTTTGGTGTTTCGCCCGATAAACTCTATGGTAGCATTATGGTTTGGGGAAGAAATG
Organism: Bacteroidales bacterium UBA2030; assembly: GCA_002332755.1. Taxonomy (GTDB): domain Bacteria; phylum Bacteroidota; class Bacteroidia; order Bacteroidales; family TTA-H9; genus UBA2030. The sequence continues at coordinate 17,097 of DDBO01000023.1, forward strand.
AGTACTGGTTTAATGCCATGGATGCCGACCGCGATTATTATTTTTCTATTTCTGCATTTAATGAAGCAGGAGTAGGCGAGCCTTCGGAAGTTGTTAAACTCGCAGTTCCATGATTCGGTTTTTTACCCCTGCGGTAGTATTTCCACCAAACAATAAAACCCGAAATCAACACAAATCCTGCTGCCAAGCCCGTTAGTGGAACCACCATAATGTAAAAGGGACCTATAAGGCTCTGATATATTCGGCCGGTATGAAATTCAAGCGCAAGTGACCATAATGAAAGGGGCGATTTGTTTTTGATATTTTCAGGCATATCAGGCAGTGGAATGCTTTCGAAAAGGTCGAAACAACCCTGGTTATAATCAAATACTAAATAATGCCCGGGAAAATCTGTAGAGATTCCGGTTATAAGGTAATCGCCTATAGGAGAACGTTGCAGGCTTTGATTTTCATAAGGTTTTCCTGTGATAAAATTCAGACATTCCCCCGTTTTAAAATTCCATAGATAAAGGCCTTCGAAGCTTCCAATTAGATAACGACTCGAGTCTACTTGTCTGAGCACATTCACGCCCATAACACTTGCCGGAGGTTGATGTATGAATGGCTTAAGAGGACTCTGAAAATCATCGGAGCTATAGTAAAATCCTTCATAAGTCGAGATCACCCAGATGTGATTGAGGGTATCGTAGTGGATACGCCGCAGTTGATCGAACCAGGGATTAGGAGTATCAAGCTCCGTAAAAGGTATTTTATCTACTTTCTTACCAGCCGCCAATATCAGGAAGGGTGGGCGTAAAAAAATACCTGTCAGACTATTCAAGAGAAGAAAAGCTACTACAATATAGCCTATTTTGTTGTGCCAGCGGAGGTTCCATCCTATCCAATGTTTTTTTCGGCGTTTGGTTTCCGGATGAAGACTTTTTTTAAGAATAATTTTATCAATGAAAATTTTGAGGCCGGTCAGGGTAAGGAATATCAATGCAATGCCAAGCAGATCAACGAGAATTTTTCCGGGGAGGCCATAAATTTCTCCGCTGTGGATAACCCAAAGAGTTTTGAAAAGATCGGCCTTGTTATCATAGCCCTCGGGTGAAGGAAGCTGGCGGTAATGAAAATGTTGCAAATCGGAGGTGCTGATTAACTCCGATCGGGTGAGGATATAAAGTGAGTCGCCTCGGTGGGTAATATCCATTATCCAGGGATTTCTTACATTCAGGGGTTGATATTTCCATTGTTTTTGAAGAGGTTCTTTAATATATAGCCCCGAAAACGTACCGGCAACAAGATTTTCCTTCCATTCTATAGCTATTGATGTTTTTCTGTTGTCAATGCCTTTTTTAATCCCGTGGTTGAGGTCCTTAAAATGGCGTGCTTCGGGCTCGGTTTCCCAAATTCCTATATTCCCGTATAGGATGATTTTGCCATCTTTCGTTAAAAGGCTACCCCTTACAGCGGCATTATTCCAGTTTTGGTATTGGTAATTTTTGGGTAATAGGTTTCGGTTAACCTCGAGAGAGGCCAACCCTTCGCGGTGGTTTAATATAATGCCCGATAGTCCGAAGGTTAGAAAAAAGAAACTAAAAAAAATGCTAATCCACTTATGATATTTTCTAAGAAATTTCATTCTCAGTTGTTTATTTAATTTTATAAAAGTCGGCAGTGACCGGAAGTAGGGTCACTGCCGAAGTATGCAATTCCGTTAACTGGATTTGTGTGCAAAAAACGTTTTTCTTAGCAGGTCTGTCAAGACAAGAATAGCACCGATAATCATCATAGAATCAGGAATTGTCCGGAGCCACATCCAGGTTTTTTGGGGTTCTACGGTTTCACGCAGGCGGGCTGTGAAGTAACCAAAATCATGCGCCACTCGGGTTTGCTCAATTCCAATTATATAGGTTGGAATTGCAAAGAGTAGAACGCCAATGGTCAGCAGCCAGAATCCCCAACGTGTAAGTTTATCGTCCCATTGCGTTTTGTTCGCTAATGAAAATGTTCGGGCAGTCATGTAAAGGAAAGCGATGGCGATGTAGCCAAATGCGCCAAGCAGGGCAACATGTCCGTGTGGCATGATTAGATAAGTGCCATGAGAATAGTAATTGATCGTTGGTAAGTTGATGAGCATACCCAAAAAGCCTGCGCCAATCCAGTTCAGAACGGCAGAACCGGCTATCCACATAAAAGGCGTTGCAAACTCATTGGGTTGTCCCTGGTGCTTCTGTTCACGGGCATTTTTCATGGCTTCCACAATCATTAGAGCCAAAGGTAGGGGTTCGAGTGCTGAGAATAATCCACCTATTGCAATCCAGTATTCGTCCAAACCCTGCCAGAAGTAATGATGGCCAACCCCCAGGGTTCCGCTTAAGCTGATCAAGAACAATTCGAACAACATGGTTCGAACAGCGGTTTTTTGAGAAATTAAACCTATGGAGGCAGTAAAGAAAGCTATCACCCCGGCGGCAAACATTTCAAAGGTAAGTTCAACCCACAGATGTATCACCCACCAACGATAATAATCATCCACAGTATAATTGGGAATGATTTTATGAACCGGCATCATTCCGGCCATATACAAGGTAGCTATTGCAAATGCTGCCCAAATGATGGTTCCAACAATGGGATTGTTTGTGGCTGACTTACGTATTAGGCTTATAATCAGAAGGAACCAGAAGACCAGACCTATGACCAATCCGATATCCCATACCCTTCCAAGATTAATCAATTCACGGCCTTCATTACCAAACCAAAACCAGGTATTGCGCATGTGACCCATTGCTCCCTGATATAGCCCATAGATAGCTCCGACTGCAACAACCAGAAGTGCAATCCAGAGTACATCGATCAACCATGGATATTTGTGGTCTTTTCCTGCAACCCAGGGGGCAATAAGCAGACCTCCTACTAACCAACCTACTGCAATCCATAAAATTGCGATCTGGGTGTGCATCGAGCGGAAAACATTAAATGGAAATAATGATTGGGGAATCAGAAAGTCGTGAGTGGGATCGGTGTAAAGGTGTGCCAGGTAGCCGCCTAAAAACATTTGAACAACCATTAGTCCGGCAACGACAGGCAAATATTTTAATAAGCGACGCTGAGAGGGAAAAATCTTGTCGATAACAATACTTGCTGTCAATTTTTCATTGGGGTCTTTTTTAAACAGGTATTCATAAGCAATGTAAATGACTACGATTGTCAGAGTCCAAAGAAGCAGCATTTCCCAGAGGGTAACTTTGTGCGACATGAATGTCAGCCCTTGGTCTAGTTTGGGTTCAGGAGGCCAGTTGTTTGACCAGGTTCGTTGCGTGCCTGGCCTTAGGCTGGAGGCAACCAGCTGCGTCCAATCCACAAAGGCTGCGATTTTTGCAGCTTCCTCTGGCTTGATAATTCCTCCCGGCAGGCCCCTCTCATGGTCTCCCTCTGTTAGCATCTTTGTCAGGTATTTGACATTTTGATGAAATGCTTCAGCAGAAGCTTTTGTATAAATAGTAGTGGTCTTTAGAAGCTGGGTTTGCTTTTTAACATCCTCTTTAACTCTTTCTTTTACCGCACCCCGTTCAATGGATGTTAGCTCACCGGCTGGTTTTCCATAAAGCTCGCGTGCGTAATAATCATACAAATACTCAGTCCGATAATGCAGAAAATCGGTAGAGAAGTCCGGACCCATGTAGGCTCCCATGCCCAACAGTGAGCCCCAGTCGGTTAGATCAAATTGCTGAAAAAGTGCCTTACCATTTACCACATCGTCATAAGTGTAGAGTACCTCTCCTGTTTCGGATTTTACTTCCTGCGGAATTGGTGGAACTTCTTTCTGCAGGTTGGCAGTGTAATAGATAAGAGCCGTCACCATAATGATGGCGATGAACCAAAAGCTGGTAGATAGCCCTTTTCTGGTCATGAATTTGTCAAGCAAGCTTTCTTTCATTGTTTTTTGGTTTTAAGGTTAACAATAAGGGTTTTAATATGCTACATTAAAGTAGTATTTTATTCAAAAAAAATTATAATTTGATATTTGGGTTATCAAGAAGTTGGCTAAGAGAGAAAGAACTAAATAATTGCTCAAGTTTTTTTCTATAGTCAGCCCAATGGTTGTGCAAAGCACAAGGATGCTCATCTGAGCAGCTTTCAAAACCCAAAATGCAATTTTGCAAAACTGATGTATCATCCATTGCTTTCAATATTTCGATTAGAGCTATTTGGGAAGGTGCTTTCAGAAAAATGTATCCTCCCTTTCTGCCTTGAATGCTTGTAATAAGACCGGCTTTTGAAAGTTTTGTCATGAGGCGTCGGACATATTTATCGGGAATGTGGAGTTGATTAACCACCTCCCGGGCTGCAACCATCTCAGGGTATTTACTTGCCATGTATAGTAAGACTCTGAGGGCATAGCTGGTAGTTATATTGATAATCATAAAATGCTACCTTGTGGTATTATTTTGCAAAAATAAATCTTTTTTGACTCCTTACATCATTCGCAATAAAAAATTTAATTTTTATCAGCTTCTATTTCCGTTAATGTTTTTTCATTATTTAAATGGTAGCTCAGTTGCAGTACCAGAGTTAAGGTTTTCCTTGGATGTCTAAATGCCTGAGAAGGGTGGGGAAGTTGGCTGAGAATCCAGGGGATACCTCCTGCCGCAAGTTCAAGGGCATGTATCAGGTGCTTCATTCTGCTACGGTCAAGCAATATTCTTACTACCGGACTATGTAGCTCTGCCATAATACAACTTAGCGAAGTAATCAGCAGGGCGGCTCTTATAATCATATTAATTCCGGCCACAAGATTGTCGCCCAGATCAGTGATTGAGCCAGTCAAATTGGTGCCAAAAATGAGAGCCATTGCGAGTATGGCAATAAATTGTAGCCAGAGGGCAGGCTTTTTAAATCGTTTCAGGTATTCTTTATAACGAATGCCGGTGAAAATAAAATATACTATTGTAAGAATCCATCCAAATATTAACTTGTTAATTCCTAATAAGATAAGGATAGATATAAAAGAGACAAGATGTATAGCAATCAATCCTGGAATAGGTCTGAGGGTCTGGGGAATCTCGAAATATTCTGAGGGAGTTAAAGTTTGGCTTTTTCCATGCAATGGCTCAAGCGGAACCTTAAGCGCTGATTTTCCTGCCCTGAAGCCTATCCAGGCTGCAATTGTTCCTCCTGCAGCATATAACGAAGGAACTATTATTAATACAAGTGCAGGATCCGCGTTCTCCCAACCCGTTTGTCGGGTAAGCCATCGAAAAATGTTGAGCAGGATGACAGCGATGTTCCACCCATAAAGAATCAAAAGGTTAAGGATTTTATGTAATAAGGATGCATTCATGGCAAGCATACCCCCGGCTGCAAGTCCGGTAAATCCGCCTCCCAATACCCTGACTGAAATTTCCATTAATACGGATTCAGACAGGATGCCTATCATGGGGCATAGGATGATGTGGGAAGGGGAAACAGATTTTAAAAGTGCGGTTATCAGCCCTACTCTCCATAGCAGACCTTTATAGGGCCATATTTGTAATAAGCCCGACATCAGGCCGATAGAGAAAAATGTTAATATGCTTCCAGCAAAAGGTATGCGAAGGTTGTGCAAAAACGATCCCAATACAATCTCAATAGCTGCCCAAAGGGTTGCAGGTGCTGTGGCAAGCACCCAGATATTTCCATCATAGTGCTTGAGTTTCATTTACAATCGATGGAGCTTTTCTAAGTCTTCCGGAGAGTTTATATTAAAAAAAAGATAATCATGAAATTCAGGAAATTGGTTTACCGGCAAAGGCTTAAATCCTGCAATTTCGAGTAAACCGGTGACCTTGAATTGGCCATTTAAAAGAAGCTGCTTGGTTTGTTCAGCCATTGCAGTGGGATAGACACCACACAAGGGTTCTGTTTTTCCGTCGGGATGCCGGGGAATAACTGGTATCTCTTCATTTTTGGCCATTTCAAGGATGTGTCGGAGGTGAACTTCTTCAATAAAGGGCAAATCGACGGGAAGCACTAAAATTTGGGTGAATGCTGCTGCCTTCATGGCAGAATAGATGCCTCCCACAGGGCCTGCATTCTGGATTTCATCCGTTATGGTAGAAGCCTTTAAAAAATTATACAAGGAGTGTGATGCACTCAGCAAAATTTCATCACACGTTGCTGCAAGCAGGTTAAAGGCTTTTTCAGCCAGGGTTTGGCCTTTGAATTTAATCTGACCCTTAGGAAACCCCATGCGCCTACTTTGCCCTCCGGCAAGCAAAACCCCGGTTACCGGAAAACGCATCATATCAGCCGCGGTCGGGCTTATTCGATTCGTTTTCTTCGTCTTTACCGGCCATTCCGTCTTTAAAACTCTTGACTCCCTTACCCAGTCCACGCATAAGCTCAGGAATCTTTTTCCCGCCAAAAAGCAGAAGAACGATGACAATGATAATGATAAGCTCGGTCTGGCCAATCATTCCGGCAAAAATGGCAGCAATCATGTTTTTGTAGATTTAAATGAATTTTAAATGCAAACCTACATTATTTTGTGAAATGATAACAATTAATCCTGTAGCATATTTTGAGCTATTCTTTTTTAAAGTCTTTTCTTAAAAAACAAGCAGGCATCTCCGTAGCTCAGGAAGCGGAAATTATGGTCGAGGGCATAGTGATATGCTTTAATCCAATCTGGCCCATAAAAAGCGGCCACCAGCAAGAGTAAGGTGCTTCGGGGCTGATGGAAATTGGTGATAAGTACATCTGTAAATCGGAAACGGAAACCAGGTACAATCATGAGCCGGGTAGTTCCGGTAACTTGTTCAATGTCATTATTTTCGAGGTATTGAAGAATGGCTTCCAACGATTGCGCCGGCTCTGGAAAAGGTCCCTCATAGGCATCCCACTGACCAACGTGAACCGCCTGGCTGGGAGGGACACCATTCAACAATCGTTTTCCCACCAAATAAAGGCTTTCTAAGGTACGCACGGTTGTTGTGCCCACAAGAATTTTAGTCTGATCGGGGTGGTTTAATAAATATTTAATGGTTTCACGTTCAACTACATATTCCTCTTCGTGCATTTGGTGTGCCCTGGCATCGTTGGATTCAACCGGGCGAAATGTTCCTGCACCTACGTGAAGAATAACGCGTTGTTTTACTATATTTTTTTTCTCAAGGGTATCCAAAACTTCATTCGTAAAATGAAGGCCTGCGGTAGGAGCTGCCACTGAGCCGTTTACGCGGGCATACACGGTCTGGTAGCGGTCTTCATCTTCATTGGTGGCTTCACGATGGATATACGGAGGCAAGGGAATTTGTCCGGCGCATTCAAGCACTTCTGCAAAACTGAGGCGAGCTGGGTGCCATTCGAATTCAACTTCAAAAATCTCATCCTGTCGCCCGGTTTTATTGGCATATAGAATTCCCTGTAAACCTTCACGGGTATCGAAATTTAGCATTAGGCGTCCTTCTTTCCACCTTTTGGCACCCCCAACCAAGGTTTTCCATTTTACCGGAGATTGTGAGCTTAATGCTTGATTGATTTCGCGATCTCCTGCAGGACCAAGGCAGAAGATTTCAATTTTAGCTCCTGTGATTTTTTGAAAGAGTAGCCTCGCATGTACCACTCTTGTTTCGTTAAAAATCAAAAGACTACCTTCGGGAAGATAAGTGTGTATATTTCGGAAGATGTCATCGGTGATCAATCCATTGGGTCGGGCAACCAGCAACTTACTTGCATCTCGCGGTTCAACGGGAAAAAGGGCGATGCGCTCTTCCGGAAGCTGATAATCGTAATCGGCAATGTTAATACTGTGATCTATCATGGTTATTTTTTAACAAACATTAAAAGGGCCCTGCCATTCAAACAGGGCCTGGTCAGGTTTTGGTTAACTGGTTAATGATAAAGGTTTATGAAAATGATACCCGGTTTTGTGTCAGACCTTCATTCGTGAAACCTCGCGAAGATACATGTCTCTGATTTTTAATAAATCTTCAAGCTTTGGATTTTTAACATATACCCTCACGAAGTCCACAATACCGGTTTCGTTGAACACAAATCCGAGAGCCGCGTCAAAGGTACTAAAATCTATGTTATGTTTAATATGGTAGGTGATGGGTTCAAATTCTTCCCATGTTAACATTTTGGGAAGTATTACATAATGGTTCTCAATATGCACCAGGTCGTGATATAGATTATCTGCCTCTTTTTCAATTTTGAAATACCGCCGGATGCGTATAAGGCTGTCGTAGGGTTTAACGTCGATATGCTTGTGCAATACCAGTCCTTGCCCTTCAAATGCTGTTACTATCTCAGGTAGTTGACTAATATTGGGTATATCGAGGCGAATGGCGTGGTAGTTTCGGTTGAACAGGCTAATGTCGGAAGGTGCAGCGTCGAAAACCAGGCTGCTAGAATTTTTTATGGCCATTGTAGCTCTTACCACATGGTCAGGATCGTACTCGCGGGTATCTTTTATGACTAAATATAGTAGCAAGGGTCGTTGTTCGAATTGATAATCAATCATGCAGTAATATCCTGGAAACGGCTCAATGGATTCAAGAACCAGGCAGCGGCATTTATACCCTGGATAAAAGGTGGCTAATTTCTCTTTTTTAACTATTGTTCCAATAGATTCGAAGTAATTTGTTTGAAGCATGGCTGGTCTTTTTTTTAAAACTTTTACAAATATAAGGTTTTGTGGCAGG
>DDBO01000058.1 GCA_002332755.1 Bacteroidales bacterium UBA2030
AATATTACTGCATGCAATGGACAGTTCTGAAGGTTTCCCGAAAATAAGAGTTTTATAACCCAGGCGTGCATCCCAAAGTCCAAAAGCAGGGATACGATAAGGTTGACCTTCTCCGGGTTGGGTTCTGGTGGCAGGATCGAAATCGGCATAAAATCGATCGTACCATAAATAATTGCTATACAAGGTAATTCCGCCGGGAATGGTTTTTTCCACAAAAACACCGGCCTGAATCTGGGGTGCATCTCCCACATACAGACCATCGGCATATACCCTTACCGTGTCAATAAGTTGATTTTCATTATTAAACAGTAAGGCATTGACATCGTTCTTCCATTTCCATTCTCCCACCGAGAATTGTGCCCCCAGTGTAAGGCCAACTTGTTCATTGCTGTAACCCAGCTCGGCCTCAATACCTTTGTGCCTGGCGCCCAGCCCACTTACCATGGCTCGGGTTGTCGTTCTGTTGTCAATTAATAGATATTCATTCGATAACAGCGATTTATCGTCCCATTGAATGAAATAGGCATTAAGATTGTATTTAAGTCGGGCTATTCTTCCACCTGTTCCGGCTTCCAGCGAAAAAATCTTTTCATTTCGCAAGCCTTTTGCCGGATTGTTATTGTAGTTGGGAAAAACAAACTTATGATAGGGTGCACGGCTGATATAGCCAGCATTGAAGAATATCGTTACAGACGGGGTTACACCATAAGATAATCCCGATTTAAATTCACCGCCTTGTCGGTTTAATTTTTCGCTGGCCGGATGAGAAGGATAATTGTACCGGTCTTCGCGCTGATAGGTATTTAGGTTTGTACCTGCCGAAACAGTCGCTGTCAGGTTATTGTATTGGTATTCTGCTTTGGCAAAGGCGGAGGCAAGATCACCGATAGCCCCATTATCAATCCTGACTTTATCGCCTTTGAATTTCATAATGTTGCGGCCAGCAGCTCCTTCAAAAGCCCAGGCGTAGTCGTCAATAAAGTATTTACCTCCCATCAGATCGTCAATTTCTTCCCAAAGCCAGCTTTTAAAGTGGCGGGCATGTACGCCAGTGCGCAGAGTAAGACGTTCTGAGATTTTGTAGTTGTAAACTGAGATAAGGCCGGCCCAGTAATGCGAAGCCAAAAACAATGTACGGGCATTGAGACTAAAATTCCGGAGAGTATCGCCATCAGGACTGAGGTAGATTTGTCCGTGTGAAGCGTTGTTTTGTGCAATGGCATCCCAATCTATTTGACCCGAAAGAGTTTTAAAAGAAAATACGGAAGAACCGCTATAATTTTCAGCCCAGGTTCCACCTCCATAGCCATAGCTTGCATAAAAGCTGGTGGCCAATTGTGATTTATCATTCATCGTCCAATAATGGCTGAGGGTTAATAGCGGTTTATGATAGAAGTTCTCCGTCAATGAGGTGGGTCTTCCTTCGTAGGTACCCCAGTCGGGGTTGTATTTAAGGCCTTTGTTTTGAATGTCTTGATAAGAGAGTTTGGTGCTTCGCTGGCCATGACGCTCCGGTGAACCCAGCAAGCTAAAAAGTATCCGGTGATGGGCATTGAGGTTTTTTTCAGCGAATAAAAAATAACTCCAGGCTTGCACCTGTGTGCCCTGTGCATACCCTTGTCCCGTCGTCCGTGAACCTGCAAAACTCAGCCTCCAACCGTTGCTGAGGCTGCCTGTTGAAATTTTAAGTGAGGTACGGTGCAACCCATAGTCAGTTGTATAATAGCTGATCTGTCCGCTTTCTTCGGTTTCAGGAACATGAGTAGAAATATTGATGGTTCCTCCTAGAGAATTGCTTACCAACTCTGAATATCCAATGCCTTTTTGCACCTGAATGCTTTGGGTCGCCTCCTGCAGTCCATCCCAATTTGACCAGTACACAAGACCATTTTCTACACTACCTATAGGTATTCCGTTTAGGGTAAGGGCAAGGTTTTCTTGCTTAAATCCGCGGATATTGATGGCTGCATCGCCAATACCTCCTCCCAGCCGACTGGCATATACCCCCGGAATATTGCGCATAAGTTCAGGGTAGGAGAGACCCGTATTGTATTGGGTTATTTCTTTTCGGCCAATATTTGCAACAGTTACTGCACTCTTACCTTCCTCAACTCTGAATGCCAAAATATCAACTGTTCCTAGTGAATGCCAGGCAGGTTCAAGAAAAATATTTCCTAATTGAATACGCTCCTGGTTTTTGGCTTTAAAATTGATTTCTAATGTCTTATAACTCACATGCGCAATTTGTATCGTACCATGGGTTTCTTGGGTTTGTAATTTGAAACTTCCATTGGTGCCTGATACAACTCCATCCTGTTTTCCTTTCACTGAAATGCTTACATCGGCAATGGGCTTGGCGCTTACTACATCGAATACCCGCCCTTCGATTGTTACCTGGGCACCAGCCTGCACCAGGATAAGTAGAAAACTTAAGACTGCAATTAAATGTCTGTTATTCATAGTATTGTGATTTAAAAGAAAAGCCCTGAGAAGTATCCTCAGGGCA
>DDBO01000054.1 GCA_002332755.1 Bacteroidales bacterium UBA2030
AACCTGGAACCCGGAACCCGGAACCTGAAACCTGGAACTAGGAACTTGGAACTTGAACCCTGGAACCCGGAACCTGAAACCTGAAACTTGGAACTTGGAACCTGGAACCTGAAACTCGGAACCTGGAACCTGAAACTCGGAACCTGGAACAAAATCTATATGACAAAGAATAAAATCGCAAAATAATGGCAAATGCTTCCTCCTAAAACAAACAGATGCCAGATACCATGTCCAAACGGAATTTTTTTCACCAGATAGAAAATTACCCCCAGTGAATAACAAAGCCCCCCGGCCAACAACCACCACAGACCACCAGCAGGCAATTTATCTATGAGAGGTTTAATGGCTATAATAACCAACCAACCCATAATCAGATAGATAACTGCTGAAAGCGTGCGTAATTTTTTTGTGTACCAAAACATTTTGAAGAGAATGCCCGCAATAGCCAATGCCCATATTGCCCCAAAAATGCTCCATCCCCAGGCGCCCCTCAGTGTAACCAACATGAAAGGAGTATAGGTGCCCGCAATAAGCACATAGATGGCTGAATGATCCATTTTATTGAAAAAAACTCTCTTTCTGCCGCCAAAGGCATGGTAGAGGGTTGAAGAAGTATACATAAAAATAAGACTCGCGCCAAAAATGGCTGACGAAACTATTTTCCAAGGATCACCTGTTGAAGCAGCAAATATAATCAATAAGACGAGGCCTGCGATGCCAAGACCAGCTCCGATTCCGTGGGATATAGAGTTAAAGAGTTCTTCGGCAAAAGAATATCTTCGTTTTTTGATTTGCATATCAGGCAACTTTTAAGCGTTGGATTCCGGATGCTTCGAATTTTTCGCGGGCAAAATCGAGCGTGATACGAAACTCGGAGGGTAGGTTGCCTGTGGGTGCTTCGAACATCAGATCTTTGAGGATACTTTCCATGATGCTACGTAATCCCCTGGCTCCCAGTCGGAATTCTATAGATTTTTCAACAATAAAATCGAGGACTTCTTCGTCGAAAGTTAAATGGATCTTATCCATTTCGAAGAGCTTAATATATTGTTTTACCAGGGCGTTTTTGGGCTGCGTGAGAATGTTCTTAAGAGCCATATGATCTAACGGGTGGAGGTGGCACACCACCGGAAAACGACCTACTAATTCCGGAATCAGCCCATAGGCCCTGAGGTCGGGGGGGGAGACATATTGAAGTAAGTTCTCCTTATCGATTTCAGTATAGGGCGACTTATTGTATCCAATAGTATTGGTTCTTAATCTGCTGGCAATCTTTTTATCAATTCCATCAAAAGCTCCGCCAGCAATAAAAAGAATATTTTGCGTATTCACCTGAATGAACTTTTGTTCGGGGTGTTTACGACCTCCCTGGGGAGGAACATTTACAATACTGCCTTCCAGAAGTTTAAGAAGGGCTTGTTGGACTCCTTCTCCCGAAACATCACGGGTAATGCTGGGATTATCACTTTTTCGACTGATTTTATCGATCTCATCAATAAACACAATCCCCATTTCGGCTGCTGCAACGTCGTAATCGGCAGCTTGTAAGAGGCGTGCAAGTATGCTCTCCACATCCTCGCCTACATATCCTGCTTCGGTAAGTACGGTGGCATCTGCAATACAGAAAGGTACATTAAGAAGACGGGCTATTGTTCGTGCCATCAATGTTTTACCAGTACCGGTTTCGCCCACAAAAATGATGTTTGATTTTTCGATTTCTACATCGTCTCCCTCTTTTTGATTGGCAGGCTGGCTTATTCGCTTGTAGTGGTTGTAAACTGCAACCGAAAGCACCTTCTTGGCTTCTTCCTGACCAATAACATAATTATCAAGGTAAGCTTTGATCTCTGCGGGTTTGAAGATCTTCCGTACAGCAGTTTTTTTCGACCTGCGCATGGTTAGTTCATGCTGTACAATTTCAGTTGCCTGCTCAACACACTGGTCGCAAATGTGGGCAGAAATACCAGTAATCAATAAGTTAACTTCCTGACGGCTTCTACCGCAAAATGAACATCTTTCTGTCTGCTTGGCCATATTTTTTTATTCAAACTACGAGAAGCTGAGACTTTCTTTGGCAATTGCTGATAGTTTTATTTTTAACCCTATGCAGCTTGCGCAAAAATGAATCTCAGCTTCCCTCGATTTTATTGTTAATTACTTTTTCTTATCTCTGAACAATACTTCGTCAATCATCCCATATTCTTTGGCTTCTTCCGAAGTCATCCAGTAATCGCGGTCAGCATCTTGCCAGATTTTGTCGTAAGGTTGACCACTGTGATAGGCGATGATTTCGTAAAGTTCTTTTTTGAGTTTTTGAATCTCGCGGGCAGTTATTTCTATATCTGAGGCTTGCCCTGAGGCTCCACCCATAGGCTGATGGATAAGAATACGACTGTGCTTGAGGGCTGTACGTTTCCCCTTGGCTCCTGCACACAAAAGCACTGCCCCCATCGAGGCGGCCATTCCGGTGCAAATGGTAGCAACATCAGCTGCAATATACTGCATAGTGTCGTAAATCCCCAGACCTGCATAAACCGATCCTCCGGGGGTGTTCAAATATATTTGAATATCTTTCCTTGAATCAACACTTTCCAGGAACAGCAACTGTGCCTGAATAATATTTGCCACATAATCGTCAATGGGTACTCCAAGGAAAATAATCCTATCCATCATCAATCGGGAAAAAACATCCATAGTGGCAATGTTTAATTGCCTTTCTTCGATAATGGTAGGTGAAATGTAGTTGTTGCTAACCGAAATATATTTTTCCAGAGCCAATGGACTAATGCCCATGTGGCGGGTAGCGAATTTATAGAATTCATCTTTGCTCATGGCTATCTTTTTTTTGCATTTTTATTGTTCGGCGTTTTCCATGTTTTCTGTTTGTTCTTCACCTTTGGAAGAAGGCTGCTTCTTCAAAGAATCGAAGTATTCGTTAATACTTTGCTCTACAATGTTTACTTGTAAGTTATCGCGCAGGAAAGCAATTAGCTTTTCTTCACTTACTTCATCATAAACCTTCCGAGACTGTTCTTCAGATTTAAGCATGTCGGCAGCAAGGGCATCCAGGCGGGCATCACCTTCAGCTGAGTTTCGCAAGAAGCCAAAATAGTTTTCAATCAAGTCGCGCTTCATCCGGTCACGCAAATCATCATGTGTTATTTCCAGATTGGCCTTTTCACGAATCCTCGACTCAATCAATTCCCAACGAATGCCTTTGGCATATTTTTTATCGTACTCTTTCTCTACGTCTTCCTGGGTGATTTTCCCTTCAGAATTGGCTACAATCCATCTCTTAAGAAATTCATCAGGCAAAGGAATATCGTGTGTCTCAATAAACCGGTCAGCAACATCGTTGAGAAAACGCTGGTCGGCAATACGCTGAATCCATCCCAACTGTATGCGCTGAGCAACTTCTTTTCTGAAGTCTTCTTCTGTTTGAAGATTCTGGTTGGGAAACACCTGGTTGAAAAATTCCTCGTTAATATCAGGAAGAATTTCTTGTTTAATGTCTTCTATTGCAAAATAGAGTTTATCTTTCAAGGAATCAGCTTTTTCTTCTGAAATTTCGGCATATTTGGCCAGGGCTGCTGCAGATGAAACTTTAAAAGGAACCTTATCACCAGCTTTTACTCCAACAAAAGCGGTTTTGTCTTCTGCTGATATTAAGTCACTATGAAGATGAAATGACCTTTGGATTGAAAATCCGCCTTCTATAGGTTCTCCGTTTTCATTAACCTCAACCAGGGTCCCCTCGAAAATGCTGTTTTCGTTGCTAACTTCCTGAGGTTCTACCTTGGCAAATTGATGTCTGTAATTTTCTATTTCTTTTTCGATGTCTTCATTTCCGGGTATTAATCGAGTGTAGGTAATCCCGCTAACAGCATCCATATTCAGCTCAAAAGAGGGAGCCAAACCTATGTCAAACAAAAATTCGTGTTCGCTTTGCAGTTCTGGGTCGAAAGGTTTGCTGTCTTTGCCTGGCAAAGGGTAACCTAATAGGTCGAGATGATTTTCGTCAATGTATTTTTGTAAGGCATCGCTCAGCATTTTGTTAACTTCTTCAACAATTACTGCTTGTCCGTACAAACGTTTTACGTGCCCCATGGGTACCTTTCCCTTACGAAATCCGGGCAGTACCATGTCTTTTTGAAGTTTCTTAAGCTCTTTTTCAATTTTCTCAAGGTAGTCTTCCCTGGTGACCTTGATACGTAGCTGGGCGCTCATTTCGCCCGTGTTTTCTCTGATTATCTCCATTGATTTTCAGTGTTATCTTTTAAGGGGTGCAAAGTTACGAGTTTTTAATTTAGGAAGTATCAACTAAATGTCAATTAGCCCTTATAATAAATAAAAACCGGAGCCTTAGCCCCGGTTAGAATATACCTCTTTAAATTCTTATCTATTATTGAATAGATTTAACGATCTCGCTCAATCTTTCCATGGCTTCATCTGCGCATTTTTCGAGATCAAGATATAATTTATTGAAAAATAGTTTGACCTGGGCCGGATTATCTTTCCCTGGAATATGACTTAGCCTGCAAATCAATTCATCCCTCGTGTCGATAAGGTATTCCAGAAGGTTAAGCAATTCTTCTTCTTTTTTCCCTTTATGCAGATGCATTACATTCAACGTGTCGGAAATGATTTCTGCTAATACAAATTCTATGTCTTTTTTGGCATCTCTGCGACTAGCCATATGATTTTATGTTTAAAATTGCAGTAAAAGTAATAAAAATTTAGAGAAAGGTATCTCAAATAAAAAGTGCGGATGGAGGGACTCGAACCCACACGCCTCTCGGCACCAGATCCTAAGTCTGGCTCGGCTACCAATTACGACACATCCGCATTTGTGGCCGCAAAATTAGTAAAAGTAGATATGCTGAACAAATTTCGGTTTCGATATCCACCCGAAACTCCGGTCTTTTATTTCTGGGCGAGGTCACCTTTGTTTCCAAGCAAATAAACTTAAAGACCATATTTATGTTATTTTTGACTTATGATTAAAAAGGTATTGAAATTTTTAATGTTGCTCTTAGTAAGGTTTTATCAGTATGGAATTTCACCTTATAAACCCCCGACATGCCGGCATGTACCCACATGCAGTGCTTATGCCTTTGAAGCTATTAACCGCTTTGGCCCTTTTAAAGGGGGGGCATTGGCGGTTAATCGAGTTTTGCGTTGCCATCCCTTGGGTACACACGGTTTCGACCCTGTTCCGGTTATCTGGATACATAAGTTTTACGTAAACAAACGTTTGTCTTGTAATAGGCTTAAAAATCGTAAACATGACAAAAATTCTGAATAAAACAGCATTGATTACCGGAGGCGCATCTGGGATAGGATTGCTAACCGGACGGTTACTACTCCAAAAAGGTTTACAACGATTGATGATTTGGGATTTAAGGGCAGATGATGTCTTAACAAAAATAGACCCTGATAAGCATTTTGAAGGCAAAATCACTGTAACAGAAGTCGATATCTCTGACGCCTCTCAGATATCATTTTGGGTTGAGATGTATTCTGCCAAGGGATGGATTCCCGACATTCTGATAAATAATGCAGGTATAGTAGTAGGTAAAAATTTTGTAGATCACACCCTGGAGGACATACGCAAAACCATCGATGTCAATATTTATGCCCACATGGTTGTAACCAGATTATGGTTGCCATACATGATTCAAAAGTCTAATTTTCATATTGTAAATATTGCCTCAGCTGCAAGTTACATTGGCAACCGCAAGATGTCAGTTTATGCTGGTAGCAAATGGGCTATACACGGATGGAGTGATTCATTGAGGCTTGAATTGAAGGAAGTTTCACCCTGCTTTAGAGTATCTCTAATCAATCCTTATTACATCAGCACAGGAATGTTTGATGGGGTGAAGTCTGACTGGTGGTTGCCTGTTTTGAAACCTGAAAAAGTAGCTTCTGCGATTGTAAAAGCCATTGAACGCAATAAAAGAGTTGTACGTATGCCTTTTTTAGTAAAATTAACCCCGGCGTTAAGGGGGATACTACCTTTACCCGTTTTCGATGTTATTGCTTCATTATTGGGTGTTTATAAAACAATGGAAACATTTAAAGGGAGAAAATCATAATGCATACCATCAAAGAATTATTCGATAAACAGAAAAAAGCTTCACAACAAGGAATTTTGCTTCCCTTGAAGCACCGCAAAGATTTACTTCGTCGGTTGCGAAATGTATTGAGAAACAATTTGTCGCTGCTCGAAGAAGCGATTCTGAAAGATTTCGGCAAATCAGCCTTCGAGACCTATGCTACTGAGCTGGCTCTTATTTTTGAAGAAATTCGAATAAACCTTGAGAATTTAGAGGACTGGGCAGCAGTGCGAAAAGTACCTCATGGATTGGCTCACTTTCCGGGTAGAAGTAGGATTTATCCTGAGCCTTTCGGCAATGTACTCATAATTGGGGCATGGAATTATCCTTACCAGCTTAGCCTGGCACCTGCAGTTCCTGCGCTGGCTGCAGGTAATTGCGTTATAGTAAAACCGTCGGAACTTGCCCCTCATACCTCAGCGGCCATGGCTCGTATCATTAATGAGCATTTTTCGCCTGAGGTTTTTCATGTGGTGGAGGGTGCAATAGAAGAAACCCAATATTTACTTAGCTTGCCTTTCGATAAAATCTTTTTTACAGGTTCAACCCGTGTGGGAAAGATTGTAATGAAGGCAGCAGCAGAAAACCTTATCCCTGTAACTCTAGAATTAGGGGGCAAAAGTCCTTGTATAGTTTTGCCTGGTGCCAACCTTTCCATGGCTGCAAAACGAATTACCTGGGGTAAATTTTTAAATGCTGGTCAAACTTGTATTGCGCCGGACTACCTGTTGATACATACTCGCATTAAGGATGAATTTCTGCAAAAGATGGTCTTTCAGATTGAAAAGCTTCTTGGCCCAGATCCTGTCAACAGTGAATCTTATGTCAAAATAATCAATGAAAGGAATTTTAATCGTTTGCTTTCGCTCATTGATCCCTCAAAAATTTACTATGGGGGCAAGACGAATGCTGCAGAGCGCTATATTGAGCCTACCCTTCTCACAGATATAAACTGGGATGACCCAATTATGCAGGATGAAATATTCGGTCCCCTTTTGCCGGTTATCGAGTTTGAAGATATTCATGATGTTATTTCAAAATTGCAAACCTTACCCCGACCACTTGCCCTTTATTTGTTTACCGCTTCCCGTAAACAGCAAAAAGAAGTAATTAATAAACTAAAATTCGGTGGAGGCTGCATAAACGATACGATTATGCATATAGCAAATCCGTACTTACCTTTTGGTGGAATCGGTCCCAGCGGTATGGGGGCTTATCACGGGGAAGAAGGTTTCCGTACCTTTACTCACTATAAAAGTGTTATGCATAAGGGTACTTGGTTCGAGCCTCCGGTGAAATATCCACCTTATTCTAAACTAAAGCTGCGTTTGATTAAGCTACTGATGGGTTGATGCACTGCGGCCAGCCATCATTCCACAGGCTGCAGAAATATCGTAACCTCTCGATTTTCGTATAGTAACGCGCAGCCCATACTTGTTTAATTCCTGTCTGAAAGTTTCTGCATCTTTCAGCGACGTAGTTTTATAAGGTTTTCCGGGAATGTAATTATAGGGAATTAGGTTGACATGAGCAGGTAAATGGCTGATCAGGGAACCGAGGGCAGCTGCATGTTCCTTACTGTCGTTATAACCATTTATGAGCAAATACTCGAACGAAAGTCTGCGTTTGCGCTTAAACTCTACTTTTTCTAAAACCGCAATTATGTCTTTAATGGGATAGCGTCTTTCAGCAGGTATAATTTCAGCCCTTTGATCAGGGAAAGGACTGTGAAGACTAATGGCAATGTTACACGTAAGCTCTTGACCTAATCTTTCTAAGGTAGGTAATACCCCAACTGTGCTCACGGTAATATAGCGCGCTGCCAGTGAAAAACCCCAATGTGCTGTCAGTATTTCTATTACATGGCTCAGAATATCATAATTATCGAGGGGTTCGCCCATACCCATAAACACAACGTGAGTAATAGGTTTATCAATGGCTAAAAGCTGAGAAAGTATTTCAAAAGCACTCAATTGCGCTTGAAACCCAAGAGATCCGGTCATACAAAATTTGCACCCAAACTTGCATCCTGATTGGGTAGAAAGACATATTGTCTGTCTGTTTTGGTCGGGTATCCAGGCGGTTTCGAAAGGGTAACCTTCGGTAGTTCTGAACAGCCATTTTTCCGTTCCATCAGATGATTTTTCATGAAATAGGGGTTGCAGCAAATCTGTAGAATAGACCTCCTTCAGCAATTGGCGGAGCTTTTTGGGATAACAATCAATTGCGTCAATATCAGCGTTTTTGTGTCGATAGTAATGCAGCAGAATACGCGCAGGATCGTATGAATCAAACCCTGCCAATTCAAAGGTTTTGGCAATATCCCGGATATTTGCCCCGGCCAAAGGAATTTTTGAATCAGGAATTTTCATGAAAAACAAGCTGCAAAATTAAGCATAAGGAAATTTGCTGCATTATATCTATTTTTGAAGAGCTAATCACCCAAAGATGCTACCATGAATAGATGTTTGTTGATAGTACTATCCCTGTTTATTGTTTTTTCGTTATATGGCCAAAAACCTAATGTTGATCAAACAAGCCTTAACAAAAAATTTGAAGACCTGGATCACGAAATGGATGTACTGAAGAAGCAGATAGATGACATATTGTGGTTTGAAAGAGTGGGGGAGGTAGCCTGGATAGATAAAGTTTACATTACCGGACCTCCCAAAGCCAGGATTGAAAATCCTGATGCCACAGGAGCCCGTAATCCGTTGAAATTTTACAGCTACATATTCATTCCTCGCTGGATCGATTTGAAGGGGAAATATCCCTTAATTGTTCTTCCGCATGGAGGGGTGCATGCAGATTTTACTACCTACCATACCCACATCATTAGAGAGCTTATGGCACAGGGTTACATAGTAGTAGCTCCCGAGTACCGCGGGTCTACAGGGTATGGCAGGTCATTTTATGAAAGTATTGACTATGGCGGACTGGAGATTGAAGATTGCCATGCGGCGAGAAACTATATGGTCGAAAATTATCCATTTGTGGATGGCACACGCACTGGCATAATGGGTTGGAGTCATGGAGGTTTGATTGCATTAATGGCCGCATTTGAGCATCCCGATGATTATGCTGTAATTTTTGCCGGAGTTCCCGTGAGCGATCTCATTGCCCGTATGGGTTATCATGGACCCTCATACGAAGCCCTGTTTTCCGCCGATTACCATATTGGACAGACCGTAGCTGAAAATACCGAAGAGTACCGCCGCCGCTCACCCGCGTGGAATGCTCATAAACTGAAAACTCCCTTATTGATTCATACGAATACCAACGACGATGACGTAAATGTGCTTGAGGTTGAACATTTAATTAAAAGCCTGAAGGCTGAGGGTAAAAAGTTCGATTATGAAATATTTAAGGATGTAGAGGGAGGTCATTCCTTCGATCGTATTGACACCCGAAAGGCCCGGGAAATTAGGCTAAAGATTTACCGTTTTCTGGATCAATATTTAAAACCTCCTATGGTTTTGAAGACATTAGACGATATCAACCGGGCAGCTTATTGGCCTCGCGGATGATTTTTGCCAGCTTTATCGACTTAAATTGAACCTGATTTTTGAGAATTCTAAAAAGTTTCTATCTTTGCACCCCGAAATATGGCGGACGTAGTTCAGCGGTTAGAGCATCGGATTGTGGTTCCGAAAGTCGTGGGTTCGAATCCCATCGTCCGCCCTCAGCAAAACCGGTTCATTGTTGAATCCGGTTTTTTTTTCTTTTGGGGGGGAGGTTGGGTTTATAACTCCTGTTGTCTACTTTACCCCTTTTTATTATCAATCTTCATCACTTAAGTCCGGGAAGGATAAATTCGTTTAAACTTTTTGCATGATTTCTTTGTTTAACGACTTTCAGCTGTTAAGCAATCTGTGATGTTAGATAAAGCAAGGAGAGACGCACATTTTTCAAAAAAGAACCAAATCTTTCCATTTATTAACAAATGCCTGTTGATAATTTTTTTAATTGGTTGTTTTTCAGTTTATTTGTGAAATCGGTCTATTTTTTGAAATCAATGAATCATTCTGAAAAAGGATTCGTAAAACAATAAAAATTCGCCATGAAGAAGAAGCAATTTCAATTAAGTATTTTGATGATGGGATTTTTATTCATGACGGGTGTTGCCAGGTCACAAAGTAACGACAGTCTTTCAAGCCCTCTGCTGCGCAATTGGAGAATAGATATACATGCCGGTTCATTGTTTTATTATGGAGACGTTGTTGTGATAAAAGGTGCGCAATACCCCATACCTTATCCAAGAGATTGGCGGCTGGGATATGGCCTCACTGTGACCAACCAAATTACCCCGAATTGGGGGGTTAGAGGCAGGCTAATAAATGGCAAATATGCCGGCCGTAGAGACATGGGAAGTACGTATTATTCCATGGAAGCTAAATTATTAGAAACCAGCATTCAAACCACTTATGATTTGAGTTCCTTTATCAGAAATGCAACCGAAGAATACGATTACAGAATATATGGTATAGCTGGACTAGGCTTGATGAACTATCGTGCGGATTTGTATGATTATAGAAATAATCTGTACATCAGGTCCGAGGGGAATGGTAATGGCAGCGGAATAAATGGAAGAACATTACAAGGGGATATATCCTTGGGAGTTGGCATGGATATTAATCTGGCTGATAATCTGAAACTGTCTCTCGAAAGTACATATATGGGCACTGGTTCCGATAAACTTGATGCTTTTGTAGGCTCTACGAATAAAAATGATGTCCTGCAATATACTTCCATAGGGGTAGGTTATAATTTTGATATTAAGAAATATCGCTCAGGTAAGAAAACCTCCAGCAATGAGGCTTCCACCTCCTGGAAAGCCCGAAAAATGACCGAGACTGCTGCCAAAACTCAGAAGGCAGAAAAAGAAACCCAACAGACTGAAGCCAAAGAGAAAAAAGGGAGCATCGTTTCGGAAAAGGTTAACGAGGGGAGTAGTGCAATCGATGCTATTTGTTGGGC
>DDBO01000056.1 GCA_002332755.1 Bacteroidales bacterium UBA2030
ACTATCTTTTTAACGATCGAAAGACCCAGGCCGGTACCGGTAATTTCTTTCGTCTTTTCATTCTTAATTCTGACAAATTCCTGGAACAGGCGAGCTGCTTCTTCCTGTGTCATACCTATGCCAGTATCTTTAACCTCAAGTACAACCTCATTTTCTGTCTGACTAAGGATACATTCTACACTGCCACCTGTTTTATTATACTTAACTGCATTTGAAATCAAATTATTGAAAATAATTTCCATTTCAGTAGCATCGGCATCGAGCCAAACCTGGTCAGGGCTGTTCAACTTCAGTGAAATATCTCGCTGAATGGCCATGGGTTTAGCCGTATCTAAGGCCGTCTGGGCAATTTCCCGAAGATTGAGGCGTTCAATTTTCTTTTCTTTTTGCCCGCTTTCTATCCGGGTCATATCAAGCAAGTCGAGTATAAGACTTCGCATACCTTTAATGCGCTGCAACGAACGGTCGATAACCTGCTGATAATCATCAATTTTATCGCCTAACTGTTTTTCTTGCATCATACGAAGGTATCCTTCGATAGCATTTAATGGCGCTTTCAATTCGTGGCTCAATACAGAAAGAAACTGAAACCTGATTTGTTTACCTGTTACCTGCAGTTCGCGGGTCATCCGACGAAGGAAAACCTGCTTGGTAATTGATTCGATGGCCGACTTGAGTTCTTGAGGCGTAAAAGGTTTGGGAATAAAGTCATGCGCTCCGTCACTGGTGGCTCTAACTGCCAAGTCGAGCGATGCATATGAGGTTATCATTACCACCACCATATCGAGTTTCTGAGACTTAATAAAACTCAATACTTCAACTCCCTGAATTCCAGGCAGTTTATTATCAAGTAAAACAATATCAGGTTTTTGATTATTGATAATTTCTATCCCTTCTTCACCGGTGGCTGCTTCGAGAATATCGAATTCGAAAGGTTCTTCCATGAAAGGGTAATCTACCCTGAAATTTTGCAGAATACGTTGGATCCCGGAACGAATGAAGGGTTCATCATCAACTACCAGAATTTTAAGTCGGGCCATGGTAATGCTTATTTATTTAATATTGTCGCAACTTCCCTCAAAAACTGATCGGGACGCAGTCCCTTCGGCAAAAATAAATCGGCTTTTATCCACCGCAAATCGCTCTCTGTGGCTGCCTCAAAAGAAATTCCAGTTTCAGCAGTTACTGCTGTGGCAATAATTATGGGCACATCAGGATATAATTTTTTAATTTTATAGCTTAAAATGAAGCCGCTATCCTCATTTTCCATCATCAAATCGAGAATAGCCAGATCGGGTTTTACTTTTTCAAGAATTTTTTCAGCTTCACGCTGGCTATCAGCCGTTATTACCTGATATCCATTTTTTTCTAACAGAAGTTTCATTTGGAAGAGGTAGTCAGGGTCGTCGTCGGCCAATAATATGGTTTTTCCGGTTAAATTTATCATGGCTTGCACTTTAATGTCTCAATTTCAATTTCGGGGTAAGGTTAAGGTGAAGGTGGTTCCTGTGGGGCCTTGTTTAGGATCTGCATTCGACATCACGCTAATTTTTCCTTTGTGCATTTTTACGATGCCATAAATCAAAGGAAGGCCCAGACCGGTTCCTTTCCCTACTTCTTTGGTTGTAAAGAAAGGTGTAAAGATTTTGTCCATATTTTCCTTTGGAATACCAGAACCCGTATCCGAGAGTGAGATAATCACTTCTTCAGGTGTATCCGACAAGGTTAATTTTATTTCACCTCCTTCAGCAGGCATAGCTTCCACTGCATTTTTCTCGAGATTGGTAAGTACCTGCATCATCTGGTCCTGATCGAGAAAGCAGATGGGATTATCCATTTCGTTGACAAGGCTTGCTTTAATATTGGGAGGGATGACCACTGATTCAAGACTGCGCTGGGCAAACTCCGGAAGATGGGTCTCACTTAAGTTGACCTGATTCTTACGCGCAAAATTGAGAAGCCCTCCCACAATTTTCTTGCAGCGATTGGCTTGTTCTACAATCAATTCAAGGTCTTTACGTATAGGATCGTTTTCACCGCATTCTTCAAGTAAAATATTAGCATACATGGTAATAACTCCCAGTGGATTGTTAAGTTCATGGGCAATGCCGGCAGACAATTGTCCCATATGAGCCAGCTTTTCCGATTGTTTAAGAGCTGCTTTGGCCTGACTCAGTTTCTCGTTGCTGATATTAAGATCATTAATGGATTTATGCAACTTTTCGATAGCATAAGGCAGGCACATTTCAGGCTCGGCATAGCCTAAAGCGATAGCTACGGCATGATCGGAGCAAGTATCGTAGCCACAGGCTCCACAATTGAGATGATCACGGGGTGAAATTTTGCCCATACTTTTCAGTACTTCCTCAATTTGCGCAGGAGTGGGAAGGGGTTGGCGTCGGTCTTCGGGTGTAAAGGTGGTACGGAAATCAACGTTGCTAAATTTTTCAACATTGGCTTCCCATTCTCTAAGGCTTTCAGGAGAAAGTTTCTGCTTTACATACCTGGCTACCCTGGTTCGGCGGGCATATCGCTCACCATTTTTCGACATCCCCGGTCCCATAATACATCCTTTGCAGCATAATAGTTCCAGATGATGTGTATTAATGAGACCCGAATCGAATTCCTTGACTGCCTCCTTGAAACTTTCTTTCCCTTCGGCAACTACAATATTCACTTCTGTTACATCTTCGCGAATATTCGTCGTCTGCAATAAACCCCGGCTGACAGGGAAAATACCCCCTTTTCCTGCCCGGGGTGGATCGAACTCTGAAGGAGTTACCATGTCTGCACGAATATTCCTCTCAATAAACAAATCGCGAAGCTCCTGAAAAGTTATAGCCTCATCTACTTCTATGGATTCCGCCTTTTTAGCAACACAGGGTCCAATAAAGATCACCTTTAGCTCAGGGCTGTATGCAGTTCTAACAATACGGGTCATGGCTACCATAGGTGAAACGATTGGAGCCAACCTTGAAACCAGGTGAGGATAATAATGACGGATATAAAATGTGGTAGCCGGGCAATCGCTCGAAATGTAACCTATGTCAGGATGTTCCTCAAAAAGCCGGTTGTATTCACGGGCCACCATGTCGGCGCCAAACCCGACCTCAAAAACATAGCTAAAGCCTAATGCTCGTATCATTCCAACCAAAATGCGGTAATCATCTATTTCTTCAAATTCAGCTGGGAAACTCGGTGCTACCAATGCGGCTATCTTTTCGTGAGATTCGAGCAATTCATATACTTCAAATTTCGATTGAAGATAAATTTTTGCGCCCTGGCTACAAACTTTCACACAATTGCCACAACCAATGCAGCGCTCACTCACCACTTCGGCCTGTCCGTTGATAATCCGAATGGCTTTTACAGGGCATTCGCGCACGCAAGTATAACAAACTCTGCAGCGATCCTTAATGGTGAATACCAGCTGGTTTTTATATGATTTGGTCATGACTGTGCAAAATTATGCCTGATTTTTGGCTTTGTGAAAAAATTCACAAGCAGTTGGGCTACCGGGGTATTCGAATTGTTTCTGATAAAATTCATTTACTAATGGACTTTTGTGGGCCACTCGTATGTTTTCCCTTTCATCCGTTTCATAAAGACTTTTAACACGCAATTTGAGGTCCTTTTCATCTGCCCCTATGGGTTGCCCTCCTCCATTGATGCACCCACCGGGGCAAGCCATGACTTCAACAAAATGAATGTCGCGGCGTCCACCAAGAATTTCATCCATTAATTTTCGGGCTTCCTTTATCGTACTCACGGCAACAAAGCCTATTTGGGTTTTACCTGCTTTAATCTTCACTTCGCGTCGCAGGTTGCCATTTCTCAATTCACTTATGCGTATGGGTTCAAGCTCCTGGCCCGTCAGCATGAAAAATAAGGTCCGGGCAATAGCCTCCGCCGCTCCTCCAGAAACACCATACAATCGGGCTGCAGTGCTTCGAACATGATAAGGTGCATTGGGCAATACAGGATCAATATTTTCAAGATCAACACCATGCAATTTGATTAAGTTGATCAGTTCACGGGTAGTTAAAACAGCATCCGTCAGCATTCCGGTGCCTTTATACATCTCGGGCCTCTGCATCTCATGTTTCTTTGCTGTGCAGGGCATTATGCCGACCACTAAATTATTTGCGGCCTCTGTACCCGAATTTTTCTTAAGCATACTACCCATAATTTGCATGGGTGAAAGTACCGGACTGAGATGCTTCAGCATGTGCGGATAAAAAGTCTCAAAATAATGAACCCATGCCGGACAACAAGAAGAAAACAGGGGAAAATTCTCTCCGGCCTCAAGCCTTTTTTTAAGCAAGGCCGCATTTTCCATAATATGGATATCGATGGCAGCAGAGGTATCGTAAACTTTGAAAAATCCTATTTTTAGCAAAGCAGCGGCAATAAGTCCGGCAAGATCTTTTCCTGAACGAAGGCCAAAGGCAGAGGCAACAGAGGCAGCAACAGTTGGGCTAAGATGTGCCAACACCCTGGCCTCAGGTTTATGAAGCAACTCTTGCACTTTGGGAATATGCTGTCGCTCATAAAGGGCTCCCGTGGGGCATACCAGCACACACTGACCGCAATTATGACAGTTTTTGATACTCAGGCAATGATTATAAGAGGTGCCTATCATCATTGTATTTCCCCGCCCATAAAAATCGATAGCTCCAACCTCTTGTTCTGTTTCGCATAATCTTACACAGCGGCCACAAAGAATACATTTCGAGGGGTCACGAAGAATGGCCGGAGAGGCATAATCTTTCTTGTATTCGTGCTTTTGTCCGTTAAGCCTTCTTTCCCGTATATTGAGGTCGAAAGCAAGGTTTTGAAGTTCGCAACTACCATTTCTTTCGCAGTAAAGACATTCATCTGGATGATTCGAAAGCAATAGTTCCACATTGGCTTTACGCGCTCTGATTACCTTGGGCGAATGGGTCTTTATTTTCATCCATTCTTCTACGGGATGCGAGCAAGAAGGAATCAGCTCATTACGGCCTTCCACTTCAACCACACAAATTCGACAAGCACCCGTCGGAGAGTATCCATCCATATGACACAAGGTGGGCACCTTTATACCATTGCGAAGCAGACATTCAAGTATCGTTTCTCCTCTTCGCGCCGTAATCTGCTGTCCGTTGACTTCTATTGTAAACAACATAGCCTTGCCTTTTCTGCTTAGTGAATAGTAATGGCGTTAAACTTACATGAATCGTAGCAGATACCACAGCCTATACATTTTTCCTGAATAATAAAATGTGGACTGCGTTGTGTACCAATAATAGCACTGACAGGGCATTTTCTGAAACATACCGTGCAACCTGTACATTTTTCAATTTCTATGAAAAAAGTGCGTAATCCTTTACAAACATTGGCCCTGCATTTTCGTTCGAAGATATGCTCCTCAAACTCTTCTCTGAAATATTTCAAAGTACTGATCACCGGATTGGGAGCCGTTTGCCCCAACCCACACAGTGAAGTTTCGGCAACCACCTCTGCCAGTTCTTCGAGCATCATCACCCCTTTAAAACGTTCGAGGGTTTCGTGTCGGTTGTCATCCGAAGGTTTTTTGGTTATTGAGTCAAGAATTTCGAACATCCTCCGGGTTCCTTCACGGCAGGGTATACATTTGCCACAACTTTCTTTCTGCAAAAAGTTCATAAAATACCTGGCGGTGTCAACCATACAGGTATGTTCATCCATCACCACCAGTCCCCCACTGCCCATCATGGCGCCCTCTTTTGTTAAGCTTTCGTAGTCGATGGGTAAATCTAGGCAAGGTGAGCCCAGACAGGCTCCCGAGGGCCCTCCAATTTGCAAAGCTTTAAAATCCTTAAAGTCTTTTATTCCCCCGGCAATATCATAGATGAGCGTACGGAAGGTAGTACCCATTTCAACTTCCACTAACCCTGTAAGCTGAGTCTTACCCGTAACGGCAAAAACTTTTGTGCCCTTGCTGGTTTCGGTACCAATATTATTGAACCAGGCCGGACCATGGTTGATAATAAGAGGGACATTGGCTAGGGTTTCTACATTATTAACCACAGTAGGGTGGCCAAACAAACCCCTGACCGCAGGGTAAGGCGGCTTTGGGATTGGAGTTCCTCTTTTCCCCTCGATGTTGTTGATTAATGCCGTTTCTTCGCCACAAACAAATGCGCCTGAGCCGACCTTTAAACTAATATAAAGGTTAACCCCACTGTCGTAAACATTAGGGCCAGTAAGCCCATATTCTTTCGCCTGCTGTAAAGCAACCTTCAAACTTTCGAGTGCACGTTTATACTCAGCCCTGATATAAATAAATGCCTGGCTAGCCCCTATGGCATAAGCAGCAATAGCAATCCCCTCGATGAGCCGGTGCGGGTCACCCTCTATCAAAGCCCTATCCATAAATGCGCCGGGATCACTTTCATCGGCATTGCAAATCAGATACTTTTGATCCGATTGGGTATTGCGCGCAATCTTCCATTTTTTGCCAGTAGAAAATCCTCCTCCACCTCTGCCCCTTAAACCACTGAGTTCAATAATATCGCAAATCTCTTCACCTGTATAGTTCATCAACGCCTTAACATACGAACGGTAACCGCCCCGGGCTATATACTCCTCAATATTGGAAGGATTTATTACCCCGCAATTTTCAAGCACCAGTCTTTTTTGATTCTTGAAAAAAGGCAATTCGTGAATAAAAGGTACTCCTTCCCATGGGACGAGAGCAGGAGCGGCAAATTGTCCCAACACATCCTCCGGTTCATAGTTATTATTAAAAGCCCCATCGAGCACAGTATAAACCTTTTCAGCAGTAATATTTTTGAAGGAGATTCTGGTTTTTCCAGGCAGCTGTACATCAAGAATTGGCTCTGCCGAGCAGAGGCCTATGCATCCTAC
The DNA here is from genome assembly GCA_002332755.1 of Bacteroidales bacterium UBA2030. Taxonomy (GTDB): domain Bacteria; phylum Bacteroidota; class Bacteroidia; order Bacteroidales; family TTA-H9; genus UBA2030. Next base: position 6,892 of record DDBO01000056.1, read on the forward strand.
CTCAACTATCTCAGCTTTAAGGCGATGATCGTCGAGGTAATTCCTTACTATTTGAAGTGTATCGGCAGCTCCGGCTACCATGCCGCATGTTCCTGCACCTATATAAATTACAGGTACCTCTGTCTTCTCCCTTCGCAACAGGGCCACCTTCTCAGCTATAGGCTTAGGCATTAGCGGTGTATTTTGAAGTAATATCGCCGATACTAATGGATTGCGACTTTTTTTCCCTTCATGGCTCATATTTCCTCCCCCTCTTCCCTAAGAGCTACAATGATATTCCGTATTTTCTCCGGATTGATATGGTCGTAATGTTTCCCATTAATTTCAACAACTGGTCCTAAACTGCAAGCACCCATGCATTGTACAACTTCCAGACTAAACCAACCATCCTTTGTCTTCTGACCTGCTTTTATACCCAATTGTTTGTTGATTTCTTGAACAACTGCCTCCGAACCATTGACATGACAAGCCGTTCCTGAGCAAACCCTGATATGCTTGCGCCCCCGTGGAACAAAACTAAACTGATCGTAAAAAGATGCTATTGAGTAAATCCGATTCTCGGCAATCCCCATATACTTGCTTACTTCAGAAATAATTTCCGGACTCAGGTAGCCTTCAATAGCCTGAATTTCTTGCAAAACCGGCATGAGGGTATCAGCTCCTCCACGGCTGCTCTTTTCCAAAATTCTGCGGATTTCTTCCTTCATCTTAATGATTATTTCGCGCGGAATGTTTTCAGGCCTCTAAATTAATGTAATTTTCGATTTATTGTTATATTATTAACAATGTTAGTAACCTAACACAAAAATTTTTATACAATTTAAATAGCCGAATCAATTAACATGCAGCAATTATACTACTTAATCAGAATTCCCGCACTGAGCCTTTGCACTTTAATTCAGGCGCTTATTTAGTTGTTATAAAAATAACAAAAGCAACTACTTGAAAAACAAGAACGAAAATAAGCTGCCATCTTGCATGTGCTTGTCTCACTGACTTAAATACATATCTTTGATTTCTGAAATTAGGAAAAGGGCCTATGAACGAAAAGACGGAAATAGTTATTTGTCTGGGAAGTTCTTGCTTTTCGCGGGGAAATAAACATACCGTAAAAGTAATTGAAGAATGGCTGCGGGAAAAAAGGCTAAGGGACAAGGTCTATTACCATGGAAGTCATTGTTTTGCTTCTTGCGATAAAGGTCCCATGCTTAAGATTGCCGACAGGCTATACGAGGGAGTATCAGCTGAGAAGGCTATCGCCATTTTATCAGAGTACTTTAAGGTTTAATAATGGGGATATGAGGGATGAAAGTTATAGAATTTGATAGGGATAAATGCAAGCTATGCTATGCCTGTGTCAGGGCATGCCCTGTAAAAGCCATTGTAGTGCGTGTAAACGAAGAATATCCTACCGTATTGCATAACCGTTGTATAGGTTGTGGCGATTGTCTGGAAGTATGCAGCCCCGAAGCTTTAACTTTTGTAAATGAGATAGATAAAACCCGCATGCTGCTTCGTTCGGGTGTTCCCGTGGTAGCTATAGTAGCTCCCAGTATCGCCGGAGAATTTCCCGATATCAGCGACTATCGCAAGTTTGTAAGTATGTTGCGCGCTCTTGGATTTACCTATGTTAACGAAGTATCCTTTGGTGCTGACCTGGTTGCCAGGCAATACAAAAATCTGCTTGAAGACTTCCGCGGCAAATACTACATCACTTCGCTTTGCCCAACGCTTACGGCATACATTCGCTACTTTCATCCCGAATTATGCGACAACCTGGCCCCCATAGAAACCCCAATGATAGCTACGGCGAGGGTTGTCAGGGAAAAATATGGTGAACCTTTAAAAGTGGTGTATATTGGTCCCTGTATTTCAGCTAAACACGAACCTGAATTGCTTGATAATCAAAACCCAGTTGATGCAGTGCTTACATTTAGGGAGCTCAGGCAAATGTTTAGTGAAGATGGAATAACCGAACAGACCCTTGAATATTCAGAATTCGATGAACCCATAGGACACCTGGGAAGCCTTTTTCCGATCAGCAATGGATTATTGCAAGCGGTTGATCTCGATGAAAACCTGCTAACAGGTTCCATTACTACAGTAGAAGGGCAGGACAACTTCATGAATTCTGTAAGACAGTTTAAAAAATACACTGACCAGATAAGGCGTCATTTTAACATATTTTACTGCCACGGATGCCTGATGGGACCAGGAACCAGTCCCAAAGGAGAAAAGTACCTGCGACGTTCGCTGACGGTAGATTATGCCAATAAAAGACTCAAAGACTTTGACCGTGAAGCCTGGGAAAGCCAGATGAATAAGTATAAAGATATACCTCTCGAACGCTCATTCAAACCTGATGATCAGCGATTACCCATTCCTCCGCCTGAAAGAATAGAAGAAGTACTTAAAGTTATTGGGAAAAACGAGAGCAATTCGCATCTGGGTTGTGGTGCATGCGGTTTTGAATCTTGCCACGACTTCGCCATTGCTGTGGCCAGGGGACTGGCTAAACCAGAAATGTGTCTCACCTATAATTTGCGCAACCAAAACGAATATATTCGCACACTAAAAGCAACCAACGAAAAGCTTGCCAAAACAGAAGCAGCGCTCAAAGAATCCGAACGTATAGCTCGGCGCGAGCAGGCATTGGCCAAAGAAGCCAATGAAGTTGTTACCACCATGTTGCAAAAATTGGCTGCCGGCGTTGTTATTGTGGATGAAAACCTCAAAATCATACAGGCCAATAAGCGTTTTATCGACACTCTGGGCGAAGATGCCCGAATTATTGATGAAGTGATTCCCGGCTTGGTTGGTGCTGACCTCAAAACCCTTTTACCTTATAATTTCTACAATCTTTTCTCTTATGTATTGAAAAACAACGATGACATTACCAACAAGGATGTGAAGATGAATGAAAATGTCCTTAATGTCAGCGTTTTCACAATAAGACCGGGCAAGGTAGTAGGTGCTGTGGTTCGCGACCTTCAATTGCCTGAGGTCAGAAGAGAGCAAATTATTAGCCGCATTACCGATGCCATTAACGAAAATCTTGAAATGGTGCAAAAAATCGGATTCCTTCTGGGTGAAGGGGCATCGCGGACTGAACGGATGCTCAATTCTATCATTCAGGCCTGGCAAACAGATGCGGAAAAAAGGCCTCCGCGACCAAGGGTTGAAGAGGAAGATTAAGGCATGGAAAACAAGTTTTACATAGAAGTAAGCTGCCAGCAGATCAATCACGATGGAGAAAGGATCTGCGGAGATGTGTTTCTTTCACGGCGTATACGCGAAGAAGGTCGAACCCTTGCCGTGCTTAGTGATGGAATGGGTCACGGGGTAAAAGCCAATATTCTGGCTACGCTAACAGCTACAATGGCTATCAACTTTGCTGAGGAACATAAAGACGTGGCCGTTATCGCTGAAATCATTATGAATACCCTGCCCGTTTGCAGCGAAAGAAAGATTAGTTACAGCACCTTTACCATTGTGGATGTCGAGCTTGACGGCGTAACCCGTGTTTTGGAATACGACAATCCTCAATGCATTATCATTAGAGAAGGAAAGCCATTCAACCCTGGCTGGAATTGTGTGATACTAAATAGTGAAAAAAATGCAGGTAAGGAGGTGATGACCTGCCAGTTTTATCACCGAAAGGAAGACCGCATCATTTTAATTAGCGATGGAGTGGCACAGTCGGGAATGGGCACCGATCGTTATCCCTTTGGCTGGGGTCGCGACAGCGTTCAAGAATTTGTTTTAAACCTAATCCAGAATGAGCCCGGTATTTCTGCTTCGCGTCTGGCTCAAAAAGTAGTTAATTACGCCCATATAAACGACAATTATCGAAGCAAAGATGATACCAGCTGTGCCGTAATTTATTTCCGTGAGCCCCGACGTCTGCTTATTTGCACAGGGCCTCCCTTCGATGAATCGAAAGACAAGGAATATGCTGAAGCAGTAAGAAATTTCGAAGGGAAAAAGATACTTTGTGGTGCAACTACTGCCGACATCATTGCCCGGGAATTGGGAGTAGAGATTACAGATTCTTTCGAATTTGAAGACCCTGACTTACCTCCCATCAGTTTTATGCCGGGTATTGATTTGGTAACTGAAGGCATACTCACTTTGGGCAAGGTCAATGAAATTCTCAAAAAATACGGTCCCAACTACAAACTGGGCAAGGGACCGGCAGACAACATCGTACGCATGTTGCTCGAGAGCGACGAGATATATTTTATCATAGGTACTCGCATCAACATAGCACATCAAGATCCCAGCCTGCCTGTCGAATTAGAGATAAGGCGCACCGTAGTCAAACGCATTGCACGCTTGCTCGAAGACAAGTTTTTAAAAGAAGTAAACCTAAGATTCATTTGAAATTGCCTTAATAAATTTAAAAGCATCAGCTAGTATCGTTTATTTATAAGGATTTAAGGGAATTTTCTATTTTAGCGCAACAACCAACCTAACCGACCATGAGCTGGACTCTTGCTGGTTTTATCATCTATTTAATCGTAATATTAATAGTTGGATTTCTTACCTACCGAAGAAACGAAAATGAAGCAGACTATTTTCTGGCAGGCCGTAAACTTAACCCTTGGGTTGTGGCTTTCTCTGAAAGGGCTTCGGGTGAATCGGCATGGCTTATCCTGGGACTTCCAGGAGCTGCCATGGCAATGGGTTTTCTTGAAATTTGGACTGCTCTGGGTTGTGTTTTAGGGATAATTTTCTACTGGTACGTCATTGCCTCGCGCTTAAGAATCTATACGGAATCGGTAGGAGCAATAACATTACCGGAATTTTTAGCCCGCAGTTTTCCTGAGGGGGCACGAACCATTCGTCTTCTATCTACTTTCATCATTATTTTCTTTTTTACCTTCTATCTTTCTGCTCAATTTAATGGAGCGGGTAAGGTGCTTGAGGTAACTTTTGGAATTCCTAAAGCGTGGGGAATGGCTATTGGTGCTTCGGTAATCATTATATACACCATGCTTGGTGGTTTTTTTGCAGTGGCATGGACCGATTTTATTCAGGGAGCAATCATGTTTGCTACACTGGTCGTTTTACCTCTGGCTGGTTTATCAGAAATATTGCAAAATGGAAGTTCGTTGGGAGAAGCTGTTTCGCAAGCAGGAACAGAATACTGGGATATAGCAGGTGGAAAGACGGGTTGGGCCGGAATTGCTGCGGTAATTGGCGGACTAAGCTGGGCTTTTGGCTATATGGGGCAACCTCATTTGCTCACCCGCTTCATGAGCATTAAAGATCCGAAAAAGATAGCCATGAGTCGCAGAATTGCATTCATTTGGGCTATCCCAGCTTTTACCGGAGCAGTTTTAATCGGACTATGTGGCCTTACGCTCTATGGAAAAAATTATTTTTCCGATATAGAACATGTAATGCCATACATGGCTAATACCCTCTTGCCCTCATGGCTGGCAGGCATTTTGATATCCGGAGCTATTGCAGCAATGATGTCGACTGCCGACAGTCAACTTTTGGTAACTTCTTCAGCAGTTGCCGAGGACTTATGTCACAGGGTGCTTGGCATTACTTTTACACAAAAACAAATGCTTTTTTTCAGCCGTATGGTAACCTTAGGGGTTGGCATATTAGCCTTCGCTATTGCCATCTCCTCCTCTAAACTAATATTTACCATGGTTTCGTATGCATGGTCGGGGTTGGGGGCATCATTCGGTCCAGCCTTACTGCTCATGCTCTGGTGGAAAAGAACAACAGCCAAAGGGATTATTGCAGGTATGATTACTGGTGCCCTTACAACTATCATCTGGTCGGAACTGCCAGGTACCGATGAATGGCTTAGCGTTAGGTTCGTTTCCTTTGTTTTGGCTCTCGTAGTGGTTTGGTTAGTATCTCACCTGACCATGAAAACAAATCCTACTTCATAATCGTTATTTAAAGAAACTATACCCATTGGCATGTAACTTGTGGGTCAGTAAATCAAATTTATAAAGTATATGGCGGGAATTTATTTAATTTTCATTGTTTTTGCCCTTATCAGTTGGGTAATTAGTGCAAGACTCAAATCAAAGTTTGAGCGTTATTCGCGTATGCGAATAGGAATGACAGGGCGCGAAGTAGCAGAAAAGATGCTTAGAGACTACGGGCTAACGGATGTGCGCGTAATTTCAGTTGAAGGAATGCTTACAGATCATTATAACCCGGCAGAAAAAACTGTCAATTTGAGCAGAGATGTGTACTATGGTGCCAATATTGCAGCTGCAGCTGTGGCAGCCCACGAATGTGGTCATGCTGTGCAGCATGCTCAGGCCTATGCTTGGCTGCAAATGCGTTCTGCATTGGTTCCTGTTGTAAGTTTTGCTTCTAAATGGGTTCAATGGATCCTTTTAGCGGGAATTCTTCTGGTTCAAACATTCCCGCAGTTACTTCTTGCAGGGATTATTCTTTTTGCAACCACTACTCTCTTTAGCATCATCACTTTACCTGTGGAAGTGGATGCCAGTCGTAGGGCATTGGCCTGGCTTCGCACTACGGGAGTTTCTAATGTAGAAACCCACGAAGCTGCTTACGATGCACTTAAAACTGCTGCTTACACTTACTTCGTTGCTGCTTTAGCTTCTTTAGCAACCTTGGTTTACTACATCCTCATCTTTATGGGTGCTCGCAGCCGCGATTAACGAGACTTCAATTCTTTTCATAAAGGCTGCTTTCTGCAAAAGAGGCAGCCTTTTCTGTTTCCCCACCAAAACCCGATATCATCAGAAATTCAACAAATAGCCCCTGTCTGTTTCCTATCTGAACTTCTCTTTCTTTAATTCAGAATAATATCTTTTCCCGGCAACAAAGTAAGCCCATACAATACTGCCCCTGTAAATATAGGCATTTTTCTGAGGCTTGATGAGTTCTCGCTTTCTTAATGTGGTGATAAATTGACGAACGATACAAATGTGAGCACGAAAGACAGCAAAAAAATTCCGGAAACCACCATCAGCCAGAAATTTCAACGCTGCAGCTAAGTCAAGGAAAAAGCGGGCTATTAAAACCATTGGAAGATTGCGACGTGGCAGATTCTTAATGAGCATGAGGCCATTGTTGCGCATATTTAAATAAGTTTTCCGCCACGACTGCTTAGGAAGTGTACCTCCGCCAATGTGGTAAACCCTACTGGATGGTACCACAGCTATTTCGAAACCCATGTGCTGAAATCTCCAGCAAAGGTCGATTTCTTCCATATGGGCGAAAAAATCAGCATCGAAGCCACCAGCCTCGTGAAAAATTTCACTTCTTACAAACATGCATGCACCTGATGCCCAAAAAACACGAATAGGCTCATCGTATTGTCCATGATCTTCTTCGATCTTCTGGAAAATTCTACCCCTGCAAAAGGGATACCCCCATTGATCGATAAATCCCCCTGAAGCTCCTGCATATTCAAAATACTTAGGTTGATGCCAGGATAAAATTTTGGGCTGACAGGCAGCTACATGGGGGTGGACGTCCATATAACTCAGTAAAGGCTCAATCCAATGTTCGGTTACCTCAATGTCACTATTTAACAAAATATAATACTCGTTATCCAATTTTCCAAGCCCCTGATTGTATCCTCCGGCAAAACCCAGGTTGGCAGAGTTAGATATAACTTTTACTTCTGGAAAATTCTCTTTCAGGCACTCCAAACTGTCGTCGGTAGAAGCATTGTCGATAACCACCACATCGGCCATATCGGCACTGTACTTAATAACCTGAGGCAAAAATTGTTTTAAAAAAGCCCTTCCGTTCCAATTAAGGATTACAACAGCAACGCGGTTTTGCGACATGACGGATATTTAGATTTAAAGGGAAGGATTTGAATTAGAATTTCCGGCATCAATATCTTCTATAGGTTTGCGTTTCAGCTCGCTCTGCCACATAGGATTGTAAAGTTCACCTTGTACATCGCTGTGCAGCAAGACATATCCACCCGGAACCAGATGAGGGTTGTAAAAAACAAAAAATTTATTACGCTGATTTTTAATCTGATAATAATGCCATATTTGGTAAGGCACACTTCCACCTACACCCTTATTGATTTCATTATCGGAAAGCGTTGAAATGGCACCTGCATCAAATGGGTTTTCATTAACCGCATCGGGGGGGCCATATTGTAAATAAACCCGTCCTCTGTCGGTATCGTATCCCTTGAGATATCGCGTACCAAAAAGGGCCTGGACTTTTTTTACCAGCTCAGTATATTTAAGAAAAGCTGACTCTGGATCGCTCTCAGAACGGTTTTTCCAAAAACTGAAAATGTAGGCTTGCATTACTTCCACAGGAGCAGTTTTAAGGCCCTGATCTATAAAAACTTTTTCATATTCGGCGGCTATGGGTCTGAACGATTTAATGAGTTGCCGCAGACTATCCGGGCTTTTAATGCGGTTGGCAAAACTACCTTTTGCTTCAAGACTATCAATACTAAGGTAATCAGGAATATATCCCGGATTACTTCTCTGGAAAAATAAGGTATTGAGAGCCAAAAGTTTATTTTCACGATCACGTATCTCTACTATAAGATCATAATTGCCACTGGGAAGACGCGTTATGTCAAATTCATTAAACTGTACTAAAACAGGCTGGGTATCCATACGCCGGGCTTTTGAAAACTGAGGCAGGCGATAACCCGACTCATGATTGGCGATATAAATAAGCGACAGGAACTTTTGACCTGCACCCATCGCTTTGTCTGTGTTGTAAATCTCAAAATAAGAAATCAATCGATTGACTTCGGGGGGGTAAAACGTACTGACCCGAGGCACCAGGTCGAAGCCATGCTTCGAAAGCATACTTTCCTGCGAAGCCTTGCTATAGGATTCAACCAATTGGATTCCTGAAACCACAACCGTGTCAGAATCAAAATAAATTTCCAGAGGGATCTCGCCTTTGTAGGCCTTTCCGGTACTGTGGATATCTGTTATTTTAATTTCAAAAGTGTATTTCCCAACAGGCAGGGATATCCGTTGAATATCAAGAAAATTAAAATTAACTACTGAAGTATCTGAAACTTCCGGGCTTTTGAGTTCATATTTTCTGAAGGTTGTTATTTGGTCTTCCTGTTTGAAAATCATCAATACCTCAATAGAAGCCTGAAATTGGCCATTTTCATTTCGAATATAATGTACGCTTTGTCCGTTAACCGATAGATAGGTTTCTATAAAGGGCCCGTCGGCAGGAGAATAAAATGTAGCAAAATTGAGGCTGGCGCTGAGGTTCTTGGCGTTTGCCTCAACGAAAAAGTATAATAAGCTCAAAATGATAAATATTCCAATCTTTTTCATAGTGGTAAAATATTAAATTAACATCCAGGGGGATAAGCCTTGGGCCAAGAATCTCCCTTCGAATACAAAGTTACGTTATTTCGCTAAGATTATGCACGAAGTTGACCCAGGCCTTGTCGTTCCGGAAAATTGTTGTACTTTTGCCCCCGGAGAGATGGCAGAGTGGTCGATTGCGGCGGTCTTGAAAACCGTTGACCCGGGGAACCGGGTCCGGGGGTTCGAATCCC
>DDBO01000217.1 GCA_002332755.1 Bacteroidales bacterium UBA2030
ATAATTTCACTTTTTTCTCCTTCTCTCACTGTTGACAAATCGCGAAAAGGCACAGGGGTGACTTCTACATGAATATCAATGCGGTCGAGCAAAGGTCCGGAAATTTTATTGAGATACTTCTGTACCTGACCCGGACTACAGGTACAAGCAATTTCTGGATGATTATAATAGCCACAGGGGCAGGGATTCATGGCAGCCACAAGCATAAAACTGGCGGGGTATTCCACCGAATGCTTTGCCCTGGAAATAGTAACTATTCTGTCTTCCATGGGTTGGCGCATTACCTCGAGCACACTTCTTTTGAATTCAGGTAATTCATCAAGAAAAAGCACCCCATTCTGCGCCAGCGAAATTTCACCGGGTTGAGGGAAAGTGCCACCACCCACCAGTCCGGCGTCGGAAATGGTATGATGCGGCGCCCTGAATGGCCTGACAGAAATTAACGATGCATTGCGCCCAAGGCGACCAGCCACTGAATGAATTTTTGTGGTTTCCAGGGCTTCCTGGAGGGTGAGCGGAGGAAGAATGGATGGTAGGCGCCGCGCCAGCATGGTTTTGCCAGAACCCGGAGGGCCGATCAAAATTACATTATGACCACCAGCAGCAGCAATCTCCAGCGCTCTCTTTATATTCTCCTGGCCTTTCACATCGGCAAAATCATAATCATACTCATTAAGGCGCTGATAAAACTCTTCACGCGTATTCACCAATGTGGGTTCTATCTTAAATGAACCATTAAGAAAACCTACCACCTCTGAGATATTTCGCGCTCCAATCACCTCAAGATCACTCACAATGGCTGCCTCGCGTGCATTGGCTTCAGGAAGAATAAACCCCTTAAACCCTTGCTTACGGGCTTCAATTGCAATCACCAAGGCTCCTTTTATGGGTTTGAGCTCTCCATCGAGAGATAATTCGCCCATAATAATATACTGCTCCAACTTAGCCATACTTACCTGGTTGCTGGCACCTAAAATCCCGACGGCAATAGTGAGGTCGTAAGCTGAGCCTTCTTTGCGAATATCGGCCGGTGCCATATTTACCAAAATCCTTTTTCCCGGATACTTCAAACCGTTATTTGTCAAGGCTGCCTCTATTCGTTGCTGACTCTCCTTCACCGCACTATCAGGTAAACCAACAAGGTTGAAGTTGATACCCGGATCTATGTTCACCTCAACCGTAATTGTTAAGGCATTAACCCCAATTACTGCGCTGCCAAAGGTTTTTACCAACATATCGCTGTTTTTTCATCAACTTGATAGGGTAAAATTACACCCTATAGGGGAAATAAAAAATCGTACAGATTCCATTCTTTACAAAAAACAAGCTCCAACTGATCTCATTCAGTCGGAGCTACGGGGAAAGTAATGAAAATTCCTTTAAAAACTTATCCCAAAAGTAAAACTAATAAAATGACCATGCGAAATTATTTTCACAGGTTCCCAGTAAACTGGAGGCCAGATATTGGGATCGGGATCAGGATAGGGTTGTTCATTAGTAGTGGGTTGTCCATTAGGATCTGTTCCCGTATTTAGCCCTCCATTGATGATCTCAGTACCGGGTAAAGGTTTAGGGTATGGATAAGGCTCGGGATAGATATAACTCCCGTAAGCAACATGTTGATATCGATAACCTATGGATGCATTAAAATTCAAAGAAGGACTCATACGCATCCTAAACCCCAAACCAAATCCACCTAATAATCCGGCATCAAAATCATTATAATAATTTTCTTCACCGGTGGGTATGTTTATGCCCAATCGCCCATAGATATAGGGTGATTGAGATTCATTATTGATTTTAAGGTTAAAATCGGCGAATAAAGGTACCCAGTTAATATACTGCAGATCTTCAATACCAAACCCAAAAGCGGCTGACATCATTGGAGTTAAAGAGTAACGAACCAGGCCATATAACCCGTGAATGTTTCCGACCTCATTGTTGCGCAGAGAGCCGGAATAGCCATATTCTACACCCATAGTCCACTTTGTCAAAGGTTCTTCAAACACAGACGAAGTTCCTAGTCCTCCCTGAGGGCTTTCGAAAAGGGCGGGGTGTTTGGGTTTGATACCATAAACATGCTCTATCTTTTCTATTTCATCCATCTTAAACACAAAAACACTCCTATCGGCTGTCATTATTTTTATCGAAACCGATGGAACTTCCTCAACAATCAACCCTCTGATTACAGAGCCATTTTTTGTATAAACGACATCTTCTACCAGAATGTTTTGAGCCTTAGCCAGGTAATTTATTGCGAAAATCAGCAATACCCACAGGAATTTTTTGTATCTCATTGCCTTTTATTCATTGATTTTTGCAAAGTTAACTCAATTTAAATGCGATTGCTTTGCAATTTTAATTCTTGCGTCAACAACTGTTACTGAGTTAAAGTTGCCAAGGAGAGGATTGAGGTCCATTTCTACGATTTCAGGGGCAGATTCCAGGAGTGCAGAAACCTTAAGCATGGTATCCACAAATTTTTCTTCATTGATACCCTCTTTACCCCTTATACCCTGGAAAACAGGATAACCTCTGAGGTTATGCACCATGCGCCGGGCTTCTTCCTTGCTTAAGGGTACCAGACCAGTAGAAAAATCCTTCATCACTTCAATGAGAATACCTCCCAGACCGCACATTACCAAATGTCCAAAGTTGCCTTCGGCAGTAGCACCAATAAACAACTCGCTACCGCTGAGCATGGGTTGAATCAGCACTCCGGTTGCATCTTTTATTTGCATGATGCGCTGAAATTGCATACGTACGCTCTCTTCGTCTTTAACATTGAGTACTACACCTCCTACATCGCTTTTGTGAACCGGGCCAACCACTTTCATCACCACAGGGAATCCGGCTTGCCGCGCAGCCAACACCGCAGCCTCTTCTTCTTTTACTACAAATTCTTTAGCCCTTTCAATACCGGCGGCATCGAGGAGGGCTTGTACGGCCTCGGGCTTCAGGTATCCATCAGGAGAAGATGCTATAACATCCCGAACTTTTGCCCTCTCTACATGCAGACGTTCAAATTCCGATACAGGGGCTGGGGTTCGATATACCTTAGCCAGGGCATTTCCAAAGACCACTTCATCAGGGAAATTGATATGTCCTAAGGAGATAAAGTATTCTATTTCCTTCTTAACATTAATCACCGAAGGCAGAATGGGAAAGATGGGCTTTTGGCAGGAATTCATTTTATCGTGGAGAACCTTATACACATCATAAACCTCAAAAAGGCCCGGACTTCCGAAAATGACTGCCATTGCGTCAATATTGTCAAACTTCTGGTCGCAGTAATCGATAATATCCGACAATTGAGCCGCAGTACCTGTAGCAAGGAAATCGATAGGGTTGGCCACCGATGAGCCGGGATAAAGTTTAGCCAACAATTCAGGACTTTCGAGGCGGGGAATTTCCATACCATTATGGGCCAGGGCATCGGTAAGCATGACGGCCGGCCCGCCTGCATGGGTGATAATGGCTATACGGTTTCCGGGCAAGGGTTTATGCATAAAAATGCCGGCCACCGTTGCCAATTCCTGACGGCTGTGGCAACGCACAATTCCGGCCTTTCTCAATAACGCATCAACTGCAGTATCGCTGCTGGCCAAAGCACCCGTGTGGGAGGAAGCCGCCCTGCTGCCAGCCTGAGATGTTCCCGATTTAATGGCTGCTATGCGACAGCCTTTACGTATGAGCGAAGTGGCATGCTTAAGTAATTTCTGAGGTTTATTAATGCTTTCGATATAGAGCAATTTTACCCTGCTGCTTGTGGCTGGATCAAAACTTTCGTCCATGTATTCCAATACCTCTTCTACCCCAGTCTGGGCACTATTGCCTACCGAGAATACACTGGAGAAAGTAAGGCCATTTGGAATTGCGCTTTCCATGATAAAAACAGCCGTAGCTCCAGAACCTGAAATAAAATCAACTCCATGAGGTTGGAGCTTGGGGATGGGAGTGGAAAAAACCGAGGCATGCCAGGGAGTCATCACACCAATGCAGTTAGGGCCAATGAGGCATCCACCCACCGAATCAATTATTTCAACAATTTCCCGCTCCAGGCGGGCACCTTCTTCACTTTCCTCGTGAAAACCTGCCGACAAGATGATGAATGCCTTTGTGTTTTTCTGCCGGGCCAGCACATCCACAGTCGAAGGGCAAAGTCGGGCAGGAATGGCCAGAATGGCCAGGTCAGTATCAGGCAACTGGCTCACATCTGCATAGCATGCAATCCCCTGAATACTACTTTCTTTAGGATTAACCGCATAAACCTGCCCTTCGAAATGGTGGTCTAGAATATTTTTTAAAACTTTTCCACCTGGTTTTGTAATATCGTTGCTGGCGCCTACCACGGCTATGCTACGAGGTTGTATCAATTGCTGGTTTATCATGTGTAAAGATTTATAATTCTGAAATTTATAAACTAATAACTTATCCGGGCTAAATTAGAAAATCTCAGACAAAAGACCATTTCATATATTCCCAAAAAAACTAAACCGCCAATGAAAGTCTATACCAGTACACAGCTGTCCAAAATAA
>DDBO01000148.1 GCA_002332755.1 Bacteroidales bacterium UBA2030
CTCCAATCGGGATTTACGCAGAATTTGAATTCTGTGTTTGCATCGGCGAAGTAGAGATATCCTTCGAAGTTTCCATCATTAAGAACCGAGGCAAGCACCGTTGTTGTATTAGCAGGATCCCAACCCTGATAGCTTCCGGGCACATAGAGTAGGGTATAAGATTTTTTCTTCGTTTTGGGCCTTGGAGAAACAATCAAACTCTTAGAAGCATCGGGGTAAAATTTGTGTACGAATGCTTTGGTCGTACGTACACCGCCCCAACCACCACTGACTCCAAATTGAGTGGGATCCATTTTTCCACCGATTGGAGCATGCACCAGGAATGTCGTTCCACCCCAGGTCTGGGTAAATCTGCCATCGAAGTTGATGGGGAAGATGATTTCTTTGCTAAGGTGGTTGTCGGCCATGAACAGGTGTTCGTAGTTAGGTTCGAGTTCATAACCGGCGTCGATTACCTTTTGAGTATAAGTAACGACCTTGTCATAATTAGGCTGGCCAGTATATACTTCGGAATTGAGATAGAGCTTTGCCAGAAGCATCCATACGGCTGCTTTGTCGGCACGGCCATACTCATTCTGCCGAGCATCTACCATCAAGGGTTCAATTGCCAATAGCTCTTCCTCAATGTATTTAAAGAGGTCGGCTCGATTGATTTGTTTGGGGAAGAAAGCACCCACGGGGTCATTTTCAGTTACGAAAGGCACATTGCCAAACAGGTCGAGGGCGTGATAATAGCTGAGTGCACGCAGGAAGCGGGCTTCAGCACGAAAATGGTGGATGTCTTCTACCAGCTGAGGATCAGTGATATTGCGCGAAGCCAGTTTTTCATCCGTAGTTTCCCTGATAAATTCATTGCAAAGGGATACCTGATAGAAAATCCTGTAATAGAAAGCGGAGATAAATACATCACTGGGTCCCCATGTCTGCCAATGGAAGTCTTTAATGGTCTGGTCATTCCAGCCAATTACGGCTTCGTCGGTAGTGAGTTCCTGATGATACCAATAGCCACGCAGATATTGACCGAATCCTTCGTCAATACCGCTGATATCAGCTTGCCCGGAAGGACCTGTTTGCCCTGATACAGCCAGGCCTGCATATAGTTTGGCCAAAACCTGTTTGTAGGCTTCAGGTTTTTCATATACCTGAGCCGAGGTTACTTCATCCTTGTCGAGGGGAGTGGTATCAAGGTCTTTTGTGCATGCCCCCAGGATGAATGCTAAACCAGTGAGTAATACAAAGATTTTACTTAGCTTATTCATAGTTCTCTTAAATTTTGCTGGTTAGAAATTGAGATTGAGGCCAAGTACGAATACGCGTGTGCGCGGATACATCGAGTAGTCGATACCATTGAAAATTTCGGGATCCAATCCTTTGTATTTGGTAATGGTGAATACATTGTTTACAGTTCCCGAAATACGCAGTTTCGAACTTGCATTCCAAAGTTTGTTGAAGGTATAACCTATGGAGAGGTTATCCAGCTTGAAGAAGGAGGCATTTTTAATATAGTAATCCGACAAATACTGAGGACTGTTAAATCCGGCTTCGTTTACATTGGCAGCTGTATTGGCCAGATAGGGTCCTTCAGGACGGTACAGACGTTCATAAGTAGCATTGTTTGAGCTGAAATTGTCATAAACATAGTTACCGAACTGTGCACGGCCGCTGAATACAATGTCCCAGTTGCCAATATCCATACGGCTGTTGATCCCAAGATATACATCGGGGCTGGGTTTCTTGTAGTGGTAACGGTCGTCATCCGTAATTTTTCCATCCTTGTTACGGTCTACATAGAGGCCTTCTATTGGCTTGCCATTGGGGTCGTATACTTGTTCGTAAACGAAGAAGCTATTGGCAGGATAACCTACACTATGAATCTGGATAGTGTTTCCAACACCACCGGAAATACCTCCGGTGAGCACACCAATATAGGTGGGATCGTCGGTGGCGGTTAGCTTGGTGATTTTGTTTTTATTATAAGTTACATTGAAACCAAAGTCCCATGCAAATTCTTTTTCAACGAAGGGTTTGGCATTGATACTGAATTCAACCCCCTGGTTTTCAAGATTACCAACGTTGGTAAGGATATAGTTGGTAAGGTTGCTGCCTGCAGGAACAGGGATGAAGTTGATCAGGTCTTTGGTTTTACGCTTGTAAAGGTCGATTGAACCGTAAATGCGGTCATTGGCAAAACCATAGTCAATACCCACGTTGAGGGTTGTGGTTTCTTCCCACTTAATGTTATAATCGTATCCTTCGGGGCGCAAAGTGATAATATAATTGGTGCCCAGCAAATAGGAAGCCGTAGGCTGGCTATAGGTGTAACGGGGCAGGTAAGGATAATCGTTAGAGGTAATGTTCTGCTGACCGGTAACCCCCCAGCCCAAACGAAGCTTCAACTGTGAAAGGGTTTTTGCATTCTTCATCCAGGGTTCGTCCATGATTCTCCAGGCCAGAGCAGCCGAGGGGAACAAACCCCAACGGGTATCTTTTGAGAAACGGCTCGAACCGTCATCACGCAGAGTGAAGGTTAGTAAGTAGCGTCCCTTGAATGTATAATTAAAGCGACCAAAGAAAGAAACCAGATAGCTTTCAGTCTTATAGTCGCTGCTGTCGGACACTTTTTTCTGAATAAACAGAGGACTTGTAAGGTCGTTGGTGGTATAACTGCTACCATCGCGGTAGAAATGTTGCCAGGAATAACCACCCATCACGTCCAGCCTACTATCAATCGAATTCAGGTCTTTTCCATAGTTGAGGGTAAAGTCGAGCAATTCGTTCTTTTTGGTCTGGTCGTATGTGGTATTGGTACCACCTCCGTTCAGCTTATCGAAAGCAAAAGCTGCATTGCCCGGAACGAATACGGTGCCATCGGAACTGGAGTAATCGTAACCCAGGTTGAGGTTGGCCCTCAGGTCGGGGAGGAAATGGAATTTATAATCAAACTGTGCACTTCCCAGGAAACGATTAACATCTGCATTGTCATCTCTCTGTTCGATCAGGGCCAACGGGTTTTTGGTAGCTTGATCAACGGGATCGCCATTGGGTTGAAGCCATGCCCAATACCCTCCATATGCATTGTTTTCGTCGTACACCGGCTGAGTAGGATCCATCTGTAAGGCAGCACCAATAGCCCCTTCATTGGCAAACCGCTGTTTCATGAACATGGCTTTGCCACTCAGGTTAATTTTCAGATGATTGTCTAACAAGCTTGGATTCAGGTTCAACCCTAAGGTTGTACGTTTCAGGTTATCGGTTTTGAGGATACCATCATAATTGGCATAGCCCACAGAGGCCCTGTAGGGTACTGCGAGCAAGCTCCCTGCAGCACTTAAGGTATGGTCCTGTCCGAAAGATGAACTGAAAATCTCTTTCTGCCAATCGGTATTTGCCGTGCCTAATAAGGCAGTTACATCCGGGCGATTAGCAAATTTCTCGTTTACCAAAGCCCTGAATGCATCTCCGTCTAATACTTCGCGTGTTTTGGGAATGGTGTAAAGACTGAATGCTGCATTGTATTCAAATACCACAGGACGGGCGGCTCCACCTTCGGCACTGCCTTTTTTGGTGGTAATAATTACAACACCGTTACTTGCGCGCGAACCATAGATGGCGGTTGCTGAAGCATCCTTAAGGATAGTGAAAGTTTCAATATCGTTGGGGTTGATGGTGCTCAGCGGGTTACGGGCACCGGCAATTCCATCGTTATCAACAGGTACTCCGTCAATAACGAAGAGGGGATCGTTGCTGGCCGAAAGCGAGCTTCCTCCCCTGATGCGGATGGTGGCTCCACTGCCAGGGGCACCACTGTTGGTTGTTATCTGAACCCCAGCTGTCTTACCTGCCATCAACTCCATGGGGTTGGTAATACTACCCCTGTTGAAATCTTTAGTACTAACGGCAGTAACGGAACCCGTGGCATCTCCCTTTTTTACCTGACCATAACCAATGATCAGCACCTGGTTTAGGCTTGTTATGGTAGGTGCAAGTGCCACGTTGAGAATTTGCGATTTATCAATCACAAATTCCTGTGTCTGATAACCCACGAACGAAAATGCCAGCGTGGCTCCTTTTTTGACGGTGATGCTGTAATTTCCGTTCATGTCGGTTACTGTACCTTGGGTGGTGTTTTTCACCAGGATGGTAACTCCCGGTAGAGAGCTGCCATCAGTAGCATCCGTAACTTTTCCTTTAACTGTCAGGTCCTGCGCCATAACCGGTATGGCAAAAGCCCAGAGCAGGAAAAGAAACAGTCCCTTCAGCAAATTAGCATGTTTCTTCATACATCTGGTTTTAGTAATGGTTTAACA
>DDBO01000087.1 GCA_002332755.1 Bacteroidales bacterium UBA2030
TTTGGCGTGTTTTTCCACATTCGATGGTAACAAGGTAAAGGCCGCTTTTAAGTTGGTTCATCGGAATATCAATCAGGTGCTGTCCAGCCTTCAGGGTTCCTTGAGGCAGCGACATAATTTGACGGCCGTCGAGGCTGCTTAGGCTGATGTTGACATTGGCCGACTGGTTGAGGGTGAAGCCAATGACAGTTTTATCAACAGCAGGATTGGGATAAAGGCCTTTTACTGCAATGGCGGTTGTATTGTTTTCACTGATACCTACTCCTAATTGATCTTTGGGCACCTCAACAAAAATCTGGTGGTTGTCAACCGGATCGTGGTCTCCATCGAGTGCAAGCCCTGGGTTGGGGTCAATGTTGTAAACCAGGTAAATGTTGTTATCACTTAATTGACCCATCTGAGGATAGATGCCTTCATCGAAAATATGGGTTATGTCGCCCATTAAGTCAGTAAAAGTGCCTGACCAGGTTTCACCTTTGTTGGAGGCAATACGCAGCCATATATGCTTATAGTTATTCACCCCGTTGTCGTAGCCTTCAGTAGTACTAGCGTACGCCAGATAAACATTGTCCTGGTCATCTATATGCAAAGTGGGCATTGTTGATAAACCAATTGATCGGTAATAATAGAGATCGTTTGTAAAATCAATCTGGCCGTTACCATTTACATCCTGAGTCCAGCCAACGAGGTTATAGTCGGGAATAAGTTCGCTGCCTTCGTAGCCCCAGGGGCAAAGTCCCATCTGGCTATTTTCGAAAACAGGACGAGTTTCATTCCAGTATACAATACCATCAGTTCCAGGCCAGAGAGAATAAGTTTCATCTGCATGTCCTTGAACCTTACAAACACCGAAAGCAACATGGCAGATACCGTCTTTATCTATAGCCAGAGCAGAAGAATTGTCAACAGTATAGAAAGTATCTGTTTCATAGGAGAAATCATAGAACGGATAGGGGTGTTGCCAGATGACGGTTTTTTGCCAAGTATCGCCGTTATCGGTTGATTTCATGAGAACTAAATCAGTCCATGCGCTTCCAATGAGGAAGGCAACCGTGTTGCCTCTGGCTGCCATGGGATAAACATCGGCCCTTATGGAATAGTAATAGTCTGGCCCCACGTCGGCAAGGGTTTGATACTGGAAATCCCAGGTAGCACCACCATCTGAGGAACGGGAGTAAAGAAGGGCCATGTCCTGGTTATTGTAAGGATTGTAACTGTTTGAAAGAATATGTAAATACTGGAAGTTATCACCCGAGGCTACCATTCTGGGCCAGGCTGGTTCAGCACCGTTTCCCGGGCCAGGCATTGAAGTGAATGTCCAATTTCCGCTGAAGCGATTTTCTCTTCTCGAAAAATTCAGGTCGGTAGCAGTATGGGCAATAACAGCTTCACCGGTTGCCCCGGCGGGAGCATATGAAGGCCAGCCTGTTCGCACGTTCTCAATACGAGTGGTGGGCGCTGGTTGCCAGGTAGTCCCATTGTAATAATTATATCCTGTTCCCCTATCGGGATAAGAGGAGGGTGTCAAGCCCATAGTCCAGACATCAGCCATATATCCGTCAGGATACATGAAAAATCGGTTGCTTACAGTTGCATTGGATAGCAAATCGTATTTGGTAATACCAAGGTCTGTTTCATTAAAAGCGACGACGCTTTCCAGTCCAGGATTACTAAATTGGCCATAAGAGGAAACCCCTTCTTTTATGGGGCGAGCTTCTCTGACAGTTTTTTGCTGGTTTCGTACAGCTTTCGATGGGGGTATTCTATCTGTTGCCCATGATAGCGTAGCTAAGGTGGCCAGGAAAAAAAGGCTAAAGTTTTTTTCATGATTTATCAAATTTGTGGTTTCGCGTAGCAAATATAAGTTATTTTAAGAATAGGTATGGGTTGAATGCATGTTTTGTACTTTGACATTTTTTGTAAAATAGTGACAGAGTGATTAATATTAAAAAAAAAGTTGCAGGACAAAGGCCCTGCAACTTTAAACTGAGAATAAGAAATAGGTTTGGATATTATTTCACGAGCATTTTGCGTGTAACTTTTTCGTTATCAATTGTGAAAGTAACGAAATAGAGGCCACTGTGCAAATTGCTGACCGGAATGGAGAGATAGTTGGCACCAGCATTCAATTTTACAGGTGTGCTTTCCAACACTTTCTGCCCGGCAGCTGTTGAGATACTGTAGCTTATCCGGGCAGGCTGTTCAAGAGAAATCATAACCCTTGCTGTTTCCTGCACTGGGTTTGGATTAATTTCGGATATAGCAGCCTGAACACGGTTCACCGGAGCAATACCCACACCGGGATTTCCAACCGGGAATACAAAGTCGGCATCGGTATAGTAAAAGTCGGGTATATACTTAAACTGAACCGGATTAGTAACTCCGGCAGGATCGGTAAGTCCTTCTACTACGAAGGGAACAATGTATTTGTCGTTGTCGGTGAGGGTATACCGAGACATTCCAAAGAAATAAGCCTGGAAATAAACATCGGAGAAGTAGGTGACATTGTTGGGCTGGTCGAGGTATCCGGCACCTTGTGCTACACCGGTTACTTTATTGGCCAGGAGGTCAAATCCACGGCAGTAAATATCAGGCTGGTTGTTTTCCTGAGCAATGGTGGGGTCGGTGTCGAGCCATGCAACGAATACTTTGTCACCGGTCCAGTTGCTGGCAATCTGAATACGGTTGTCTTCGGTGAGGTCACCAAAAGTTCCCCTAAACTGTTTGGGATATCCCATGATTTGGCCAAACCAGGTGTTACCGCCGTCTATACTGTAAATATCCATAGCAGCAAAGGCTCCGTAAGCGGTAACTATGCTATAATCGCTGCTTCCGGTAACCCCAACAATCACGCCAATATGAGGATTACCAAATTTATCTACAACAATATCGCAATCGAAGGCAGTAGTATAACCAATTTGTGTACGATCGGGCAGGGGAGGATTATATAGAGCTGCGATCATGGTGTCATCTAAAAGCTCATAAACTATTGCCTGAATGCCGTTTTCTCCATCTAACTGTACTTCAATGGGGCCTTCCCAGGTTTGTCCTGCGTCAGTCGATTTATAAAGTATAGGATAATAATTGAGCATTCCCGGGGTAGTAAGGTTTCCTGTATTGGCAAGAGCAACCATCCAGGCTGTTTGACCGTCAGGGCTGAATGCGACCCTCTCATTTGTAGGACGATCGTTGTTAAGTGTTTCCAGGGGAATGAGGATGTCTTCATAGAAAACATCTTTCTCAACAGCATCCCAAACGCCACGATAAATGATGATATTGCCCTGATAAACAACACTACCTGTGGTCCAATCCTGGTCTATATCCGAAACCAAAACTACACCCTGGCGGTTGATGTCCATACCATCAGGAATATAAGTAAATGGGGGTGGGTTATAAGCCCTGAGGTGTTTGGTTGAATCAGAATTGTTCATAAGATTAGCTACGCCGTAACTTAAACCACCCCAAGTAGTTGCAGTGCTTGAAAGATTTGGAGCGAAGAATACTGTATATGCATTGGCAGGGTCGGTGTTCCCTTCAGGATTATAAATTACACCTTGAGGATAGCGGGCAGCGTCCAGATAATACTGGCTGCCGGGCATTAGGGCATTATAAATCTGGTAGTTATTTGTCCAGTCATTAGGGGTTGCCCCAAAATTCAAACCGCGGTCGATACCAATATAACCCGAAAGGCTGGGCGGTGTAGAACCTGGGCCCATTCGATGCGTGTTAATAACCGTTTTAAGGTTATCATCGGCCCAAACAAGGGTTTTTTGTCCACCAGCGTACCCATAGCCATAGGCATTGGCTGAGGTTCCGATAGGTATTACACTGACAATCCCTTTGCTGCCGTTGCTGCTGCCCTGAGTGTAGGAGGCAACTGGCAAAGGAGTCGTGCTGGCCGGTTCAATGGCTTCAAGCATTTTTTTGGGTGCTGCCTGCTGAGGTAGGTTATTTTTGAGTTGAGGTACTTGTTGAGCCATTACCATCAGTGTGGCAGTAAAAAAGAAAACAAAGAGTAAGGTTTTTTTCATGGTTTTGGAATTTTGGTTAAACAGGAGGCGAAAATAATATTTTTTTACTATTTTACAAAATTTTCAATAAAAAAAGCTGTCGAACCATATGCTGACAGCTTTTTTTTATTAAAATTAATTAGAAAGCTATTTAACTAATAGCTTTCGGGTAAGTTTTTGGTTTCCAATATGGAAATTCACAAAGAAAAGTCCTGAGGATAACTGTTCAACAGGAATCTGGATGTAGTTAGAACCTCCGTTAATATTTGTGGCGTTACTTTCAAATACCTTCTGCCCCATAGCATTTACGATAGTGTAGCTGATACGGGCGGGTTTATCGAGGGTAACCATCACCCGGGCATTTTCCCTGGCCGGGTTGGGATGGATTTCCGAAACAGCAGCTTCGAGCTTGTTGACCGGAGCAATACCCACACCGGGATTATTCACTGGAAATACAAAGTCGGCGTCGGTGTAATAGAAATCGGGAATGTATTTAAACTGCACGGGATTGGTTACTCCGGCAGGGTCGGTCAGCCCTTCAACCACAAAGGGAATGATGTATTTGTCGTTGTTGGTGAGGGTGTAGCGCGACATAGCGAAGAAGTAAGCCTGGAAATATACATCGGAGAAATAGGTAACATTGTTGGGTTTGTCAAGATAGCCGGCTCCCTGGGCTACCCCGGTGATGGCATTGGCCATGAGGTCGAAACCGCGGCAGTAGATATCAGGCTGGTTATTTTCCTGGGCAATGGAGGGGTCGGTATCGAGCCATGCCACAAATACTTTGTCGCCCGTCCAGTTGCTGGCAATCTGGATGCGGTTGTCTTCAGTCAGGTCGCCGAATGTTCCGCGGAATTGCTGAGGATAACCCATGATTTGACCAAACCAGGTGTTGCCTCCGTCGATACTGTAAATATCCATGGCAGCAAAGGCACCATAGGCTGTCACAATGCTATAGTCGCTGCTCCCCGTAACCCCGACAATGACTCCAATGTGGGGGTTGCCGAATTTATCTACCACAATATCGCAGTCGAAAGCGGTGGTATAACCAATCTGGGTACGTTCGGGCAGGGGAGGATTGAAGAGAGCGGCAATCATAGTGTCGTGCAGCAATTGATAAACCACAGCCTGAATACCGTTTTCGCCATCGAGTTGAACTTCAATGGGGCCTTCCCAGGTTTGACCCGCATCGGTCGATTTGTAAAGAATGGGATAGTAATTGAGCATGCCAGGGGTAGTGAGGTTACCCGTGTTACCAAGGGTTACCATCCAGGCAGTTTGTCCATCGGGGCTGAAAGCCACGCGGTCGTTTGCTGGCCGGCTGTTGTCGAGGGTGGCCACGGGAATAAGGATATCTTCATAGAAAACATCCTTTTCCACAGCATCCCATACCCCCCGGTAGATGATGATATTCCCTTGATAAACAACGCTGCCAGAGGACCAGTCTTGATCTATGTCAGAGACCAGTACTACCCCTTGACGGTTGATGTCCATTCCGTCGGGGATGTAAGAATAAGGAGGAGGGTTGTAGGCTCTGAGATGTTTAGTGGAATCAGCATTATTCATAAGGTTAGCCACTCCGTAGCTTAGGCCTCCCCAAGAAGAAGTAGTATTAGAGAGATTTGGAGCGAAAAAAACTGTGTAGGCTTTGGTCGGGTCGGTATTTCCTTCAGGATTGTAGATGACACCCTGAGGATAACGAGCTGCGTCGAGGTAGTACTGCCCGCCGGGAATCTGAGCAGCATAAACCTGGTAGTTGTTGGTCCAATCGCCAGGGGTAGCCCCGAAGTTTAAACCCCTGTCTATTCCCAAATATCCTGAGAAGGAAGGAGGAGTTGACCCAGGCCCCATGCGGTGGATGTTGATTATGGCTTTTAGGTTATCATCGGCCCAAACCATTGTTTTTTGTCCGCCAGCATATCCGTATGAGTATGCATTAGCGGAAGTTCCGATGGGAATGACTGATACAATTCCTTTACTACCTAGCTTTTCTCCTTCAGTGTAATTGGCAGTTGGAATTGGAGCGGAAGAGATTGGTTCGTTTGAAACCAGTGTGTGATTGATAGCTTTTGCCTGTGGTAAGCCTTGCCTTGGCAAAGTTTTGTTTTGTGCGAAACTTGTAATCACAGTAAGCACAACAACTAACAACAAAGTAAATTTCCTCATAGCGACAATAGGTATTTAATTTGACGCTTCAAAAATACCAAGAGAAATCAATAAAACAACAAAAAAAGGGTCTCTGCAGAAAATTTTGTCGTCGGGCCCCGGGCCCCTTTATTTCATTAGTAATCTGCAAATGATTTAACCCTAATTATTAAATCGGGTATCCCTGGGAATTTCGCGGGCAGGGCGAAAAGCAAGGCTGGGGTCAAAAAGTTTTCGGAGGGTCCAGTGTTCTTTCGCCTTCACACCCCCCACGGCTTCGAGCATGGCCTGCATTTTAGGATTAAAATCTCCAACCCAGCTTATTTCGAGTTCGCGATACCAGCGACGTTTTTTCATGGCTTCATTCAAGTGCCATATCATGCCGGCATCTACCCCGTAACGTTGCACTCTGGGAGCAACCCCAAAAATAATCATGCGGGCCCGATCCAATTTATGCGTTTTCAACCTGTAAAGCAGCCTTAGTTTGTTTAACACGTGTAGCTTGCCTTTGAAGGGTTTGATGAGTTGATTAAGATCGGGAAAAACGACCAGAAATCCGGCAGGTTCTCCGCGGTGATAAGCAAACCAGATGAGTCCGGGATCGATGATGAGGCGGTTTTCTTTAAAAGTTTTAATAAGTGTGCCAATTTCTATGGGCGTAAAATTTTCGTGCCACTGCCAGGCTTCGTCGTACACCCTTTTGAAATCGGTCGCAAATTTCTCTATCTGGTTTAAATCGAGGGAACGAAACGTGAATTCCGGCTTTTTCAGGATCCAATCGGCTACTTTCCAGAATCTTTCTGAGAAGGGGGCATGAATATCGAGATGCTTGGTTACCTGGCTGTAATAACGTTTAAATCCGTAAGATTCAAAAAGCTTTTTGTAATAAGGCGGGTTGTAGTTCATGCCAAAGCCCGGCTGGGTAAAACCTTCCACCAGAAGCCCCCAGAAATTGTCGTTTTCGCCGAAATTAATAGGGCCGTCCATGGCCTTCATGCCCCGCTGTTGCAACCAATCGCGACAAGCATCAAACAATAGATTGGCTGCCTCCTGATTATCAATGCATTCAAAGAATCCCATGCCTCCCACCGGATAATCGCCTGCCCAGGCCTTTTTATGGTTAATGAAGGCTGCCACCCGGCCTATCAGTCGGCCCTCGTGCCTCAAGATCCATCGGGTGGCCTCTCCGTGGTTGAAAAAAACATTGACCTTGGGGTCAAAAATGTTGTTGATCAGCATATCGGGAGGACAAACCCAGGTCGTATCGTTTTGGTAAAGCACCCGTGCGACATCGAGAAACTGACGAGCGGTTTTTCGGTCAGTAACAGGAATGAGTTCCATGGTGATTCGTTTTGCAGGGAGGCAAAGGTAGAAAGATTGAATAATGGATGTTGGCTTTGGGTCGAGTGGAGGGTGTGCGTATGAAACTATTGCTAACTTGCAGGGGATGAATTTTGGGTCATGATTAAAAATATTCTTTGTCTTGTTGTTTCATTTACATTTATTTCAGGGGTCTGGGCGCAATTTACCGATGTTTCCAGCATCGCGGATTTTCACAGAAAACTTCTGACGCTTGATTCGCATACCGACACCCCTTTGCGGTTGGTAAGAGAGGAATTCGATTTTATGGCCGATAATCGGGGGAAATGGGGAAGTAAGGTGGATTTTCCCCGCATGGAAGAGGGGGGGCTTGATGCAGTGTTTATGGCTGTTTTTACGCCCCAGGGAAGAACCGACTCGCTGGGATACGCTAAAGCTTATGCGCAAGCATTGAATCTCTTCGATGCTATTCACCAGATGGTGACCTCTCATTCCGATAAATTGGCTTTGGCCATGCATCCAGCGCAGTTGATGGAAAATGCTGAAAAAGGCAAGCTTTCGATCGTTATTGGGGTGGAAAATGGTTACCCCTTGGGGTTGGATATTGGCCGGGTGAAGCAGTTTTACGATATGGGGGCTCGTTATATTACTCTGAGCCACACAAGAAATAACCAACTTTGTGATGCTTCCACCGACCAGTCATCAGCTTTGGGTCTGACCCCTTTCGGGAAGGAAGTGGTTGCAGAAATGAACCGGTTGGGAATGATGATCGATGTTTCACATATTTCTGATGAGGCGTTCTATGATGTGCTTAAAGTTACTTCCAAACCGGTAATTGCCAGTCATAGCAATGCAAGAGCCCTTTGCAATCATCCGCGTAATCTTACCGACGATATGCTGAAGGCATTGGCAGCAAATGGCGGAGTAATTCAGGTATGCCTGCTTAGCGGTTATGTAAAAAGTTTTCCTCTCGACCCGGCTCGCGATTCAGCCCTTAAGGCTTGGGAAAGCCGTTATCCCGATATGAGCCGGCTAGATGAACCAACAATAGCCGAAGCCCGGGCCGAACGCAGACAAATTGAGGAGCGCTTTCCCCGTCCTCTGGCTACCGTGAGCGACCTGGTGGATCATATCGACCATATTGTAAAAGTGGCGGGCATCGACCATGTGGGAATTGGCAGCGATTTCGACGGGGGCGGCGGGCTGAGCGACTGCCGCGACGTGTCGGAAATCTGGAAAATCACCCGTGAGTTGCTCCGACGGGGTTATTCACCAGACGATATCCAAAAAATCTGGAGTGGAAATTTTCTGAGAGTCTGGGAAGCCAATCTCAGATAACCGCCATGGCTCGTACCGGCGCTCCGTCGGCCTTACGGTAATGAAGGGGTAGGGCCGAAAATCCGATTAGGTGTCCGGCAGGCAAGGGTTCCAGGCCCCGCAGGTTTTCCACCAGTAAGATATTTTTTCCCAGCAGGCGGCGATGATTGGGATAGTCGGGACTATCGAAGGTGTCGAACGAAGGAGCATCGATGGCGATTCCTTTTAATGAAAAATTTGTCAGCAGCAAGGCGGCTTTCTCTGTTAGCACAGGATAGGGTCCGAAATAGGCCGGGTGTCCCCAGTATCGGCTCCAACCCGTGTGCAGAAGTACCCATTCAACCTTGAAACCAGGGTTTTGTAGCACTGCCAGGTCTTCTTCCTCGATAACCCTGAGGCGGTGTGTCAAATCTATTTTTATGGCTAGTCCGGTGAAAGCGCTGATATTAAATCGGTCGAGCGTGAGGCCGTCTTTGAGCATGTGGGCGGGTGCATCTATATGGGTTCCTGTGTGCGATACCAGATGTAGTCCGGATTCCATAAAACCATGGGTGGCCACAGTAAAGAGTTCCTCTATGCGTGGACCCGGTGTCCCCGGCCAAACCTGTATGTCTTCTCGAATAAGATGTGTTAAGTCGTAAACCATGTTAGTTCGTCGTTGGGTTGGTTGAAGTCTTGCGCAGCATCAGATAGACCCCGGCCAGGATGAAGGGAATGCTGAGTAACTGACCCATATTCAGAATCATGTTTTGTTCGAAACCTACCTGGGGCTCTTTCAGGAATTCGATAAGAATGCGCAGGGTGAAGATGAGAATGAGCAAAAGTCCCAGCATCCAGCCTGGTTTGATGGTTTTACCCTCGCGCAGGTGTTGGCGGTAAAGCCCATACATCCACAAAAAAATTGAAAAATAAGCGATTGCTTCATAGATTTGGGTAGGGTGCCTGGGTATATTATCAACTCTTTCAAAAATAAAAGCCCAGGGTACATCAGTGGGTTTACCGTAAATTTCGCTGTTAAACAGGTTTCCGGTTCGAATGGTAAGTCCTGCCAATCCCACCAGTATGGCCAGCCTGTCGATGACCCACCAGAATGAAATTTTAGTATGTCGTGAGAAAAGCAAAAGTCCTACAATGATTCCAATGCCGGCACCATGGCTTGCCAAACCCCCTTCCCATATTTTCAAAATACGCAGAGGTTCGGCCAGATAAACATCAGGTTCGTAAAAGAGACAGTGTCCCAACCGGGCACCAACAACAGTGCTTACTACAACGTAGGTAAGCAGGGTATCGAGGTGTTGCATGGGTTGATTTTCGCGACGAAACATTTCTCGCATGAGGTAGTATCCGACAGCAAAGGGTAGGGCAAACAATAAACCATACCACCTTACATGAATAAAACCCAGTGAGAATGCAACAGGATCAGGATTCCAGTGGATATATTGCAATGGCATAGGTAGTGTATTGATGTACAAATTTCAGAATTTATTATTCACATGGGAAGCTTTTACAATAATTTTATAATTGATTGACAAGCCTCTTTAAGATATATGCTGTAATCTGGAAAGATAATCTCGTTGTTGAATGTATCGGGTAATATGAAATTTTCTGGTTGAAGTGTTTGCAATTCTTCTTGGCTAATTATCCGAAATTGAGGATTATTGCGGTGGATATCAGCCAGATATTCCTGTTCGGGTTGGCCAGGGGTGGGGACAAGTACAGCCTGGCGTTGCAATACCCTAAGATCCATCAATGTGGAATAACCGGGTCTGGAGATCAGATGGGCCGAATGGCAAATCATGTGGTGCATTTCTTCATCGGGGAGATGAGGTATCAAAGTCAGATAGGGGGATTTATGAATGATTTCCCGGCTTCCCGGTAACCCCCGAATTATCACGGTCTTAAAGGGACCAGCATGGAAAAGCTTAACAAGGATCTTTTCAAAAATTGTCCTTTGCGGCTCCGGACCCGACACAATGGCCAGGAAGTCGTAATCAGGGTGAGCCACCTTCGGCGCCGGAGAGGTAAAGCGGGAGAGGGGACCTAAATATTTGTAATTCGATGGGGTTTTGCGAGGATGAGAGAGTCTGCCGGCCAGTCCGGGATAGGAGGCATAGTCGGGAATCCAGATTTCGTCGAAATTGCTGAAAAACAAGTTTGTGACCAATTTTACAAACGGGGTTCCGGTTTTCCAAAAGCCATTTAACCTTATATTTATCTGGTGAGTGACCAAAGCTGAAGGAATTTCACGATGCCAAAGCCCATAACGATTGTCGGAAATAATAAAACCAAGGTTGTATTTGGTTATCAGGAGCTTGATTGCATTATGCTCGTTAAAAAAGCTGTGTATAAAACCCGGCAAACCTTTAAGAACAGGAATCATCAGCCAGCGGCCCTGGGATTGATATTTTACAACATGGCCGGGTAGCCTGATAAGCTCCAGATGTGAAAAGCGTTTTTCGAAATAATGGTAAACAGGTCCGTCGCCTGCGAGTACTATATCAGCACCAAGCTTTTCTAATGTTTCTATGATAGGGACGCAGCGGGTAGCATGTCCCATACCCCAGTTAAGCGGCGCTACCAATACTTTTTTCATTTCGGGAAATTACATGTTTCCGCGGGCATAAGGAGCAAGGTCTTGGGTGGCAAATAAACCTCTTTGGTATTTAAAGTACCCGGTGATGGCTATCATAGCAGCGTTATCGGTGGTAAACGCAAATTCCGGGATGTAAACCCTCCATCCGAGTTTTTCTCCTGCCTTGGTCATGGCCTGGCGTAAACCCGAGTTGGCCGATACCCCCCCGGCAATGGCAATCTGGTGAATACCGGTTATTTGAGAGGCTTGAATAAGTTTGTCCATCAGTATCTCAATGATAGTGTGCTGGATGGAGGCGCAAAGGTCAGCTTTATTTTTTTCGATAAAGTTTTCGTCTTCTTTCAGCCTGTCGCGTAAGAAATATAGAATATTCGTTTTAAGTCCACTAA
Organism: Bacteroidales bacterium UBA2030; assembly: GCA_002332755.1. Classification (GTDB taxonomy): domain Bacteria; phylum Bacteroidota; class Bacteroidia; order Bacteroidales; family TTA-H9; genus UBA2030. The sequence continues at coordinate 11,775 of DDBO01000087.1, forward strand.
AACTAAAATCGAGGCCGGGGATAGAGGGTTTAGCAAAATTAAAAGCGGATGGATTGCCTTCGCGGGCAAGTTTGTCAACCACAGGGCCACCGGGATAAGGTAAACTCATGATTTTAGCTGCTTTATCGAAGGCTTCGCCCGCTGCGTCATCAATGGTCTTTCCAATTACCGTCATGTTAAAATAATCGTCCACTTTAACGATTTGGGTATGTCCTCCTGATACGGTAAGACAGAGGAAAGGGAAGGAAGGCGCTTGGAATTCTTTGCCTTGTTTACGAATAAAATGTGCAAGGACATGAGCTTGCATATGGTCAACTTCCATCATGGGAATTTTACGAGCCATAGCAAATGCCTTTGCAAAAGAAACACCCACCAGAAGGCTGCCTAATAAACCCGGGCCTCGGGTAAAGGCAATCGCACCAATATCGTCCGGGGTGATACCGGCTTCTTTTATCGCCTGGTCAACAACAGGAATAATACTTTGCTGATGCGCCCGTGACGCAAGTTCAGGTACTACTCCTCCAAATTTGCGATGCACTTCCTGGCTCGCTATAATATTGCTAAGAAGCAGGTCGTTTTTAAGAACTGCAGCTGAAGTGTCGTCGCATGATGATTCTATTCCTAATATATACAATTCCTTCATTGTAATGATAAAAAGAGGATGCAAAGGTAGATAAATTAGGGGTGAAAGACCCTTTATTATAGCATGCTGCCCGGATTGTAACCCGGTTGAAAGTCGAACTGCTGTCGACCCTCGCCAAACCAAAAAGTTACCTGCCCCCAGCAACGCACCTTTTGACGGCCAACTTCAGCAGGCTTCCATTTGAGCATCTCTGTCAGACGAATAGCTTCTTCGTTACAGCCCATACCTAAGTATTCCTCTGTAATGATGTTTGAAGCTGTTCCATCGGGTTCTATAATAAACCTGAGCCTCACTTTTCCTGAAATGCCCATACGCCGGGCTGCCTCAGGAGTTTTCAGGTTTTTGGCTACCCAGGCCGAAAAAGTCATTCCTTCGGGCAATATTGGCCGGGCAGCAGCTGTAAGCTTTGAAGCTGGCCAGATTCGCATAGTCGTATCCCATGTAGTGTCGGGGCGCATCCATCCCCGCTTTTCCGCCATGCGCTGATATTTACGTATATTGAACTCAATCTTAACCTCAACTGTATCTCGAACTGCCTTGCCCATTTTTACCGCCGGGCTCCACCGACTGCCTGAAACCAGTCGCTTCGCCTCATAATTGAGCAAAGGATGATTGCCTTCTTTAATTCTTGCATTAACTGGTATTCCTTCTTCATTGATGATGCAATCAAGCACTACTTTGCCTTCTTCCTTTTGTTCTATCATAGATTCCGGATATATCATCTGAAGGCTAAAAAACTCCTTTAGCCCCTTCCAACCCCCGCCCGGCTTGGCTTCCTGTCCCAAAAGAGTAATGGTCAACGTCCCCATCAATACAGCCAATATGAAATGTTTCATAGGTGTTTTTTTTTGTTTAAAATTATGCATTTCTGCCCTCAATTGTAAATTTGGCCTACGCCTTTTTTAAAATCTCGATAAACTTACACATTATACCTATTTGATTATGTTTCTTCACTTGAGTTTAAATTTTTTAGGTATTTTCAACCGAAAACCTTTTTTCCGGGGAATAGTTTTATTACTTACTGGAGTAATGGCCACGGCCTGCAATCAAATGCTCTTTGTAACGAACAACAGGGTTGAAACCTGGAATTATAAAAAATGGCATGGGCCAAGGCAGGTAATTTTTTCAGCGATCAATGCTGATTCTGTTTGTGTTTTTTTAGAAATTGACCCTGCAGTCATACCCGTGGAGCGTAATTTTGGTGAAGAGTCATATAAAGTAGTGAGATATAGCGTAGGAGTTTTTTCTGACTTTCGAAACGACAGTATTATAGATAGTTCCAGGGTTGAGTTTCTCTATTCAATGCCTCAAGAGGCAAAAAGTTTCATTGAAAAAGTGCACATGAAAGCTCCCGCTGGAAAAGATTACTTTTTATGGATTAAACCACAGAGACAAGAGGCAGGAATATACTCTGTTCAGCGTTCTACCTTTCAGTCTGATGCTGAATGGCTTTTAACTTCACAGAAGGGAGATGCTGTTTTGAATCCTGAAAACCTTTTGGTTAATCCGTTTGTAATTCGTTCTAATTCTGTTGGGAACAAAAGTGTATTCATCAGGCGCTTCCAAATGGGTAATTGCTTACCCCAGCCTCCTTTTGTAACTTATCCAGCCCGATGTCCTGCAATCTTAAATACTGTGGGAATTCTTTCGATAAATGAAAATCAAACAGCACCTATGATTTTGCCAGGCGGTGGTATCTATTTGTTGCAGACCGATACGTCGCAGCCTGGAGCCAAAATTTTAAATGTTTTTGATGAGAAGACTTTGCAATGGGTCGTTCGTTATGCTCTTCGCTACATTACTACTGCAGAGGAATGGACTGCCCTTGAGGAAGGGCGCATGGAGCCATGGGATTTTTGGGAATCGATAGCCGGAAGCACACAACGGGCACTACAATTATCGTCGGTTTTCAGAAGGGCAGTGGAAGAGTCATGTCGGCTTTTTAGCGAGGATTTTCCGGGAGCCCTTACAGATCGGGGAATGGTTTACCTTGTTTTTGGCACACCTGCCTCGGTAGTAACTTCCAAAACCATTGAAACCTGGACTTATGCACCCACCGACAACACTCCTCCTTTAGTCTTTGATTTTGATATCCATGTCACTCGGCACGGTATCCTTCAATATCAACTCCGTCGTAAGCCTGAATGGCGCCAGCCATGGATGCAGGCTGTTGAAAGGTACCGTAGGTGATTGATACGTGGGGTTTTGTATCTTTGCCGTTTAATGGAATTTATCCTCTAAACTCTAATTTTGCATTGAAAGACACACAATTGATATATGGGCTTCGTCCTGTGATGGAGGCAATAAAAGCCGGCCGAGATTTCGAAAGGCTCTATATTCAGAAAAATATCGAGGGAGAAGGCATTCGACAGCTTCGGCAATTGTTGGCAAATTATCATATTCATTACCAATTCGTACCGGTTGAAAAACTCAATCGACTAACCCAAGGCAATCATCAGGGCGTGGTGGGTATTCTTTCCTACATTGCATACTCTGATATTGAGCAGCTGTTGCCTGGAATTTTCGAAAAAGGAGAGATTCCGTTTTTAGTTATCGCCGACCGTATAACAGATGTCAGAAACTTTGGCGCAATTGCTCGTACCGCTGAATGTGCTGGTGTTCATGCAATAGTAGTTCCCGATCAGGAATCAGCCATGATCAATGCAGATGCCCTGAAAACTTCAGCCGGCGCTTTGGCACGAATCCCAGTGTGTCGATCTTCCAATCTCAGAGTGACCGCTTTGTTTCTTCGCGAAAGCGGCGTGAAAATCATTGCTGTTTCAGAAAAAGGTAATGAAAACTACACCCAGACCGATCTGACCGGCCCTGTAGCTCTAATCTTAGGGTCCGAGGAGAATGGAATCAGTCCGCAATTGTTAAAAATGGCCGACCATATTTGTAAAATACCGCTTTTGGGCGAAATTGCCTCCTTGAATGTATCGGTAGCCTCCGGTATTGTTATGTATGAAGTAGTTCGACAACGCAATAATTTTTAATTAAGATGGAAAAAATCAGGCTGTGGTTTAAGGAAAAGCCTTTTGAAGCCCTCTTCTGGCTGGTATTCTTAGTAGGAGCTGTCCTGCGGTTGTACGATTTCAGTGCCTGGTCACTGAGCAATGATGAACTGAGTGCACTTAATCGCCTTCGTTTTGACTCGGTTGGTGCCGTAATCCAAAATGGAATTCGACCCGACGGGCATCCTGCATTTACGCAACTTTTTCTTTATTTCTGGACGGGTCTATTTGGCCTGAGCCCATTTATGGTTCGCCTGCCCTTTGTGCTGGCAGGCATCGCCTCCGTATGGCTGATTTGGAAAGTAGGTAAGGAATGGTTTCACGAGCCTGCCGGACTTTTTGCTGCTTTGTTCTTAGCCGTTTTGCCATACACCATACTTTACAGCCAGCTCGCCCGACCCTATAGCTTTGGCCTCTTTTTCACCCTGCTTACCGCTCTCTTTTGGGGAAGGTATTTTTTATTGAAAATTCATAAGCCTGCTGTGCTCATAGGTTTTGCTCTTTCGGCTGTCCTGGCTATGTACACGCATTATTTCAGTTTTATGATGTCGGGTCTTTTTGTACTGGCCGGGTTCCTTTATGTTAATAAAGACAATTGGAAACATTACTTTCTCTCTATTCTTGCCATAATCTTATTGTATTTGCCCTATGTGGGCATTTTTCTGCATCAGCTCTCGCTGGGTGGCGTTGGCGGAGAACAGGGTTGGTTGGCTAAACCCGAATGGGACTGGATCTTCGATTTTATCTTTTTTGCTTTAGGCTCATCAGCCTTTCATCTTATTTTGATATTGGGCTTTGTGGTCGTTTATTTGTTGTGGATTTATTCTAAAAAGGAACGCATCAGTAAAATTCAATGGCTTAGCCTGGCACTTTTTGTACTGCCCTTTGCTGTTGGTTTTGTGTATAGCATAAAGGTGAATCCCGTTTTGCAATACAGCGTTATGCTTTTCGCATTTCCTTTTTTACTTTTATTTATCTTTTCCTTCTTTCAAAAAATTAAGCTGCCGGTAATTTATTTACTCACTCTGGCTGGAATAGTAGGGGGGAGTTGGGTTGCGGTAGAAGCTGCTACGCCTTATCGAAATGCACAATTTGCAGATTTTCAGGGTTGTGCCAGGGTATATATGGATTGGGAAAACAAATACGGAGCAGATAGTATTTTTCTTGCTTCCGCCATTAATCATCCCTATTATCTGGAATATTACTTTAACAATTCAGGACGCAAGGCTCCCGGTATTTTTGTGTTGGAAAGCAAAAATGGGCTGGAGTTGGCCGATCTGGCAGCAAACCTCAGAACATGCAAGACTCCTTTTTATGCCTATATCCGATTGAAACCGGCACCCGTCGTCATCCCCGATGTAATTCGCGAAACCTATCCCGTAATTATCGATTATCGAGACTTTGCCGGCCAAGCTGAAGCCTGGCTTATGGCACGCGATACTTCTCTGAAAGGAATTACACTTCCTAAGCCCGTGAGCCGATTTTATTGTGATTTTGAAAAAGAGGATGAGTCTTTTGGTGTTAAGGCTGAGCATCTCGACACGATTGCCTTCTCCGGACAGCATGCCTTAAAAATGACACCTGATATGGAGTGGGGGCCCGGAATTAAAATTTCTACAGGTCAGGCTGAACTGCGCTATCCTTCAAAGGTAAGGGTGAAGCTGAAGGCCATGGCCGATAGTACCCTCATAGATACACCTGTCATCATAACCATTACCGACCAGTTTGGGAAACAGTACGTTTGGTTTAGCGGAAAGCTTGAGCACTACTTAATCCCCGGCCAGTGGGGCACTGCGTTTCTGACAGCCGACCTGCCTCACCCATCTTCCATAAACGATGAATTAAAAGTTTTTATTTGGAATCACGACCACAGAACGCTTTGGATTGATGATTTTTCCATAGAGTTTTACAAACAATAATTCTCCTGCCATGAAAAAACTTCTTGTGCTTCTTTGTCTTTTGGCTGTTTTCAATGCTTTTTCTCAAAATAAACCTGCATACCTGATTTTTCGTATGGATGGTTCTCAGGCTACCTGGACAGAGTTAGCAGAAAAAGCAGCAGTCAGCAATGTGGTTTTGTTCGGTGAATTGCACAACAATCCCATTTGTCATTGGCTCCAGTTTGAACTGACCCAAAGTCTTTTCAATGCTGTTGGGCAGAAACTGGTGCTTGGGGCTGAGATGTTTGAAACTGACAATCAGCTTTTGCTGAATGAATATTTAGATGGAAAGGTAGCCGCTAAAAATTTTGAGGCTGAGGCAAAGCTCTGGCCCAACTACAAAACAGATTATAAACCCTTGGTTGATTTTGCAAAAGACAATAAGATTCGTTTTGTTGGTACAAATATTCCCAGGCGTTATGCCGCTTTGGTGAATAAAAGCGGCTTTGAAGCCTTAAGTGAATTAAGCCAGGATGCCCTTAGCTTGATGCCCCCCCTGCCTATGCCTTACGACTCTGCACTTCCCGGCTACAAAGCTATGCTTACTATGGGCGGACATGTATCGCCCAATTTGCCCAAAGCTCAAGCTGTAAAAGATGCTACCATGGCTTGGTTTATCCTTCAGAATTATGCCCCCGGAAGGATTTTTCTGCATTTCAATGGAGCCTATCATTCTGATAATTATGAAGGCATAGTCTGGTACTTAAATCATTATCGCCCAGGTACTAAGATACTAACTATCAGTTCTATAGAATCCGACGATCTAAACCAGCCTGGCGACGATATAAAAGGTAAGGCTGATTATATCATTGTCATCCCTTCATCGATGACCAAAACCCATTAAATGATTTGGCTAAGACCTAATTGAACCCAAAGGTTGATCTCAGAATTCTAAAAACTTTTAATTCAAAAATTTCTCAATCCCCATTCCAATCCCGGAACCCGGAACTTGGAACTTGGAACTCGGAACT
>DDBO01000205.1 GCA_002332755.1 Bacteroidales bacterium UBA2030
GATTGTTGTTATACCAGCACATAGCAGGGGTGGTAAGATTGGCCCATGTAGTGTTGTCTTCAACCAATGGGATGGGTGTACCATTATTAAAGTAGGTTGTCCGAAGATTATCAGCCATCCAAACCTGGCTTCCAATTCTTACCACAGGATAATTATTTCCCATTAAATCAGAGCATTGTATAAAATCGAAATACAAGGTCTGGGAAGCGTTAATAATCCAGGGCTGAAATCTTGCATAATTTCCTGAATACGCTTTAAACAGAAGCACTTCGTTATCATTATATTGCATTACCACAATGGCTCTGCTTTTCTTTAATACTGGTTGGTTACCTGATGCATTTAAATTGGCTGCACTGAGGTTTTTATTTGTCACAGGTATTTTAGCGCTTAACCTTTTCCCATTTAAATGAATGCTCAGGATGTTTAGTCCGAAAGGCAAAGAACTGAGGTCGAAAGAGTTTTCTCCTGACGAAACATTACATACTTCTTGTAAAATTGACTTGCCTGCAGCATTAAAAAGTTCAATTTGGGCCTGTCCGCTGACGGGGCTTTGAAAACGAACCCTACAGTTCCCATCAGAAGGTGTTGGCCAAACGTGTAAGCCAAAGGTTTCTGCAATAAACTCCTCCTGGCCTACTACTCCGGCCAGGAGCAGGGTATCGGTTCCGGCCAGTTTTACAGTGGTATTCTGTGCCAGATTAAGTATCCTGATGCTATCAATGGTAGTGGATGCTCCTGCTCCTTTAAAGGTTAAAAGATAATATTGTGCATGTGAGGCAAGGGCAAACATTGTGAGCATGATGATTGTAATTTTCTTTCTCATGGCTTTGGTGATTGAAGGTTCATGCTCTACAAATTTACAAAATGAACTTACAAATTAAAGTCAAGGGTCATCATCAGGGCAAGGTTATCGGCAGCGGATGGCAGGTGATAAGGCCCCATTCGCCATGCAGCTCCCACGCCCAGGTTGTAAAATTTCAAGTCGAGGATATGATGAAGGTTGAGGCCTGTTTCAAAATATCCTTTGTTAGGGGATTTAAGAGAAATACCCTTGTGTAGTTGTGGTTGGCTTAAATCTCCCCACAGGGCAGCAACATATACCTCGGGTTCGGGCTTGAATTTTTTACCTTTAAAAAGAAGATTTTGAAAGTTGTGTGAAATCCATAAAGAGGCATACCTGTCGCTGTAAAACTCATTCATACGCATGGTGGCAAAGCTGCCCGGAGAGAACAAGATGAATCCGCCATGGGCCGCCCGTTGATTGAAAAGCAAGGAGGCTGGCAGGCTTTTTCCTGTTATCCCGGCAGAGGTTTTTATGAGGGTAGTGCCTATAAAGGGTGTAAAAAAGGAATAATCTGCCTCAATACCCGCACGTAAGTAATGAAATTTCCCTCCGGCGAAGTTTTTTATTCCTTTGCTTAGTGTGATCCATACTATGGGATATTTAGTGCCGAGCGACATTTGCCCCCGCGTGGTTTGAATAAATTTTTCCTTATGGGCCCATCGCACAGTGGCTGTCAAGCCACCTACATCAAACCTATTTAGAGTGTCTCCGCCGAGGCCGGTAAAAGCATATTCAAATGCGGGGGAAAACTGGGTTTTGAATGCTTCAATTCTTAATACAGCATATGTGATTGGACGCAGGGATAGGCCGGCCCGATGCTCATCTATCCTGTCCATGCGGGTAATAAGGAAATCCCTGAAAGCAGCTGCGTTAATCAGGGGAAGTTTACGTCCGGAAAATTCAAGAGAGCCATTTTCAACCTTTTCATGCCTGTACTGATAATGGATAGAAAAGTCGTTGAAACGGTCGAGGTTGTACTGCATAAAGCCTCCGTATTTGGCCTCCTGATCTTTAAAGCCGTATCCACCCCAAGCCCCTGCCTGCCACTCTTGCGATAATCTATCGTTGGTTTCTATGCCCAGGCCAGCATAAAATCCTTCATGGCTGTTATATTTGAGGAAACGCTGTAAATCGAAAGAAATCTTATTCCATGTTATTTTGCCTTTCATCAGCGCGTCAATGGCAAACGCCATTCGGTCGAGGTTTTGTTTTTGGCCGATACTGTCAATAAATTTATATGTGGCTTCTTCCTGGTTCGAGAGAGGTGCAATGCGTACCATGCCCCAGTATTCTTCATCCCGGCGGGAAGCATCCGGCTTCACCTCAAGGGATACCCTTCCAAATTCGCGGGGAGAAAGCTCAGGGTTTAGGTTGACGTTGCGAATGTAGCTCCTCCCGCTTGCCGTAATATAATACCTGCGAGCATCTTTGCCTTTGCCGGCAGCTATTTCCATGTTTTTCAGCATCAAGTCAGTGTTAAGCTGTCGTGGAAACCATATTCCGCTACTGTCGGGCTCATAAAGTTGCTGTATTCTGATAGTTAATCCATCCGTGGGTTCGTAAGGTTCGGCCGTAACCGAGGCAATGGCCCAGCCTTTGGTACTAATGTTGAGAATGCCTTTTAGCCCGTCGAAACGTGTACCCTTCCAGGGGCGATAAAAGATGGAATATATTGTATCACCATTCCCTATAAGGGTATCCTGCAACTGGTAAAAATACTTGTTAATACTGCCTGGAGCCAGCGGATTGATATAATTTCTTTCTCCAATACTTATAATGTCATTGTAAAAAGTGGTGGATTGTAATTGGGTGATCAGAAAGACGAAAACAGGATCTTTAAAGCCTGACACACGGGTTGCTTTTACCTCCTGTTTGTCTCCGCCGGGGCGGCGATGCTTGCGATCGTAGTAATTTTCAATCATTAAGAGGTTACGTTCCTCTAAGAATTTTCTCAGGCGCATCTCGTTAGTGTCGCTCGCGATTGAGTCAATAAGAGGCACAGAGTCGATGCTGGCCCTGAAAACCATTTTTTCGTATGCTTCGTAAGTGAAAGCAGGAAGGTTCTCATAGTTATTGGCCTCGCGGGAAGCCAAAGCGTTTTTAATGATGCGCAAGGCAGGATTTTCGCCCGGCAATATGGTTACTTCTGTTAGTTCAATTTGGGTGGGTTGTAGCTTAATAGTGCTCCCTGGTTTAAAATGGGCCATGGGAATTACAAGCGTTTGGTAACCCAGATAGCTGAAAGTTAGCTGTTGAATCTCCTCTTGGGTTTTTAGAATGAATTTTCCATCGATATCTGTGCTTGTGCCTTTTTTCCCTCCGTCAGAAACCACATTAACAAATGCCAGAGGTTGGACCGTGTTGGCATCAATAACCTTGCCTGTATATATTGACTGCGCCTTGATAGCCTGTGCCACAAGGCTGAGCAGAACTATTATTAAAATTCTTGCCTTTTTTGACAATAAAGTCCTTTTGAGTTTTTGCTTATACGATTTTGAAATGAACATGGGATGGTAAGCTTCCTGTTAAACTTTATTCTTGTAACCCAACCCACAAAGCGATATCAACTGAGTTAAACTGCAAAATAGGCTTGTAAGATATTCAGTGTGTTGGGATTGGTTACAAGGTCATGCACCACAAGGCCTTTTTCAAGTACCACGATACGGTTGCATACTTCTGTAACATGGTTTAGGTCGTGGCTCGAAACCAGCAAAGTAACGTTTTTGGCTTCCTGCTCGCGGCGAAGCAAATTTTTGAGCCGGATTTGAGAAGTAGGATCAAGATTGGTAAAAGGCTCGTCCAGCACAAGCAAGGCCGGATTTGGCATCATTGCAGCGGCAATTCCGACTTTTTTCTGATTCCCTTTCGACAGGTCGCGGATGTATTTTTTTGAGCCAAAGATTTCTCCGGCAAAGAAATCGGAAAAACGATTTTTGAATTCTTCGTAGTCACCTGCAGAAATTCCATAAAGTTTGGCAGTTAGCTCGAAGTATTCGTCAGGTCGCAAAAAGTCAATAAGAAACCCTTCATCAAGATAAGAGCCTGTAAAGTGCTTCCATTCTTCACTATGAGCCACATTGATTCCATTTATCAAAACTTCTCCGGTGGTGGGTTGAATCAGATCGAGGATCAGACGGAAAAGGGTGGTTTTTCCTGCCCCGTTATTGCCTACCAGTCCAAAACTTTCTCCTTTGGCAATCTCCAGATTTGAAATGTCGAGAGCTTTTAATCCGTCGTAATTTTTTGTCAGGTTTTTTAAAATTATCATAGGTTTAATTATTTGATTCTAAAGCTACTAGCAATTTCATATTTCCTTGAAACGAAGAATCGAGTAAGCTTCTTTAGCAATGGATTTTGAAGAATAACCCCTGTGGCTCCCGTGAGGCCCACGGCAACCAATCCCGCGGTTTCGTTCCATATAAGGTTGAAAATAAGGTAAATGATAACAGGGAATAACAACAAAGGCAGGCTGAGCAACCAATGTTTGGCCGAGACTCCTTGATAGTTCATTACTGACCCTCCTGAAAGATCAAGACGTTTCTGGTTAAAGGCTGCAAAAAGCATCATCACATATACATTAACGCCCACATTAAAAAGAAAAGCAGCTGTGTTGATAAAAATGACTTTTAAACCAAAATAGCCGTAAGGTAAAGTAATCAACCAGGCCGCAAGGGTAGGAACGACCAGGATATAATATTTAGCCTTGAAATATTCATCGAAGTTGATGCTTTTGGTGAGAATAGCATCGAAATAACTGCTTTCCCAGGCCACCAGGAATTGCCCGTAGCTGATGAGAAATGCACCGGTTACAAAAATACCGGCAAACAACAGCCAGGCAGTTTTGTCGGCGTAAACAGGATTAGTGTAAAAAAGGAATCCATAGAGCAATAAAAAAGGCACCATGATGAGGACGCTGCGGGTGCGCTTATGCCTGAGAATTAGTTTGAGCTCGAGCGCTAACAATTCTCCAGGTGCGCCGAATCGCTGAAGAGCGGCATAATTGATGCGGGTTTCGTAATGAATGGCTTTGGGTTCAATGCTTTCGAGATACATCCTTTTGACCAGTGCTCTATGGTTCAAAAAATAAACCAGTACGGGAACACTCATCCACAAAAAGGCTAAACCGGGAAATTGGATTATGGGATTGAAAATCAGCCCGCTAAGTTGGGTTAAGGGAAAGTAACCAAAATAATTGGCAATTCCCATGAGCAAGATTACCAGAGCCCCAATAATTACTATCCAGGTGTCTTCGGCAATTTTCCTCTTGATAATGAAATTGAGCAAGTGGTTTGTGATTACTAAGCTAATAATCATCATGAACCAGGCAAGCCGACTTCCTTCAATAAAATATGGCCCAAGCGAAATACCAAGAGAAATAAAGAAAAAGGTTGGTATCAGGTTGAACCCGGAAAATAAAGATCTGAGCATTAGAAAATGAGCCAGAGAATTTCTTTTAACAGGAAGCAGGAGGTATCTGCGGGCTGATAATTCTGGTATTTCCTGAGCAAAAAAGCGGAGGAATAAATCGAACATCAGATAATAAACCAGCCATGACCCTAAAATCTCAGGTATGCTACTATCCCCAATATCCATCGATTCTTCAATGATACGCGGGGTAAAATGTCCAAAGAGAACGAGAAGCAGGAGGAAGTAAACAAGGATAATACCCAGGAAAATATTCAGGATAATGTTTTGTTGGCGCATGGGCGAGCGCCTTTTTTCTTTGAAACTTAGTCTTAATAATTTGAAAATCATTGATTTCTATTATTTATTGTGTGGTTCATTATCCGAGGGTAGTGTTTTAAGCTTGGGATTGTTGAGGTGACGCATAGCATCTCTTTGGTTTTTCTTTTCCAGGTTTCGTTTAAATGCTTCTGTGAGGTCTATGCCCGTCTGGTTAGCGAGACAAATAAGCACAAACAATACATCTGCCATTTCATCGCTCAGGTCCTTGTCTTTATCGCTTTCTTTTTCCGATTGTTCGCCATATCGACGGGCAATGATGCGAGCCATCTCTCCCACTTCTTCCATCAATAGGGCCAGGTTGGTAAGTTCATTAAAGTATCTTACGCCTGTAGTATTTATCCAGGCATCAACAGTTTGCTGCGCTTCTTTAATAGTCATAAGCAAAGAATTATGATACTGACGTATACGGCCAGCGCAAGTTACATTAAAAGTAAGTGTGAACAGCTAAAAGAACAGCAGTGTAAGTTAATTCTTATAAAAATGTCTTTTTACTACTGCTGCGGCAGGCTTTTTGTAGAAATTGAAATCTTGGGTGTGCCAAAAGGTTGCCAGGTCGTCAGGCCCAAGTAAATAGGGAGTAATGCACCAAAGGCTGACGCCTTTAAACCATTGTCCCTGGTTTTCTTTAAGAACCCCCAGGTATGCATCCAGTCCTCTTGCTTGTAAGTCTTCGTGAACATAACTGTTGGGATCGGGAGGGGAAATGTTGTATAAACCTTGATGCTTACTGGGATATCCTCCTTCAACGGCCATTAAGGGTTTTTGATGTTCATTGGCAAAATTTCTCAGGAAGTCGATGACATTGTCCACCTGAAACCAACCACCTCCTCCATATCTTTCACCTAAATCCTCGAAAAAGGCTTTGCGAAGAGTATCTACCGGAGCATTATCAGCTGTGGTAAGAGGTACGTAAAGGGAGACTCCGATGAAATCGAGTTGATCCCAAAATACCACATCCACAAGGTTTTTGTTGAACAGCCACCGGTCAAACAAGGCATCATAGGTGAGCTGACCATTAAATCGTTGACGTATAGCGGCAATTAAATTTATCCATCTTTGCCGGTACATCCAGTCAATGTGGTTTAGTTCTGTACCAATACATAAATATTCTACACCCTTTTGGGTTGCAAAGGATGCCAGCATATCCCAATAGTTCTGGTAATCAGGAAAGAAATTTGAAGCAAGAAAAAGGGAAGTATCGGTGTTCCAGATATTTCGGTTGGCGGCAGAATATCTTAGGGTCACATGGGGTTTTAGCATTACCTTCAGCCCTCTTTGATGAGCTTTGGCAATAATGCTGCTGATTTTTTCCAGAGGGGGATGTAAGCTGGCAGTATCGTTGTCGAGTGGGACTATATGCCCGTCGTTTTCGAAATTTACGGCCCAATCGAGGGTTAAGAGATTGCACCCCTCTTCGAGGATAAATCTAAGGGCTTCATCTACGAGTTTTTCATCATCCCACCAGTCGCGGCCCCAGGCTGTCATGTTAATGCTTTGCAATTGAAAAGCCGGCTGAGTGTTTAATGGAGGCCAGGGTTCTGTGTTATCTTCTGTTTTACAGCCGGGCTGTATCATCACAGCAACTCCTGTGGTTATAGTTAAAACCCATAGAATACATCCTTTTCTCATTGATTAAATTTTTAATCAACTTTTCACTTGTTACTACTACAAATTTAATTTCCCTTTCAGTCGAATTGTAATGCCAATGAAGGAAATTTTAATTTTGGCCAGAAAACCATCAAAAAAGGGGTTATGGCAAGATTGAATTTGATTTTTAGCTTTTTAATGTGTGTAGTGATAAATCAGGTTAATGCACAGAATGATGAATGGTGGACCTGGTGCGAGCAATCCGGCTTCACGAAAACTCCCAGGTATGCTGAAACCATAGAATTTTGCCAGCGCCTGAGTGCTGTTTCTCCTCTGGTGCATTATACTACTTTTGGGGTGAGTCCACAGGGCCGGGATTTGCCTTTGTTGATTTTAGACCGTGAAGGATTGACGAGTCCGGAACAAATTCATTCCAAAGGACGTCTGATTTTAATGGTGCAGGCCTGCATACACCCGGGTGAGCCTGAAGGAAAGGATGCAGGGCTTATCTTGTTTCGTGATATGGCTATTTACGGGAAAGACACTTCCCTGCTCAGAAGTGTCAGCATTGTATTTATCCCCATATTTAATGTGGACGGACATGAGCGTTTTGGTCCCTATAATCGTATAAATCAGAACGGTCCTGAAGAAATGGGTTGGCGTACTACTGCGCAAAACCTTAACCTTAACCGTGATTACCTGAAGGCCGATGCTCCTGAGATGCAGGCCTGGCTACGGCTTTTTCATCAATGGAATCCCGATTTTTTTATTGATACACATACTACCGATGGGGCCGATTATCAATATGTGCTTACCTATTCACTGGAGACAGGACCTAATACCGACCGTGAGTTGGGTGCTTTTTTGGCCTCAGGCTACGAACCGCGCTTTGTTGCTTATATGCATAGTAAAGGTTTCCCGGTATTTCCTTATGTCAGTTTTCGCCGCTGGCACGACCCCCGAAGCGGCTTATATTCCTCACCCGCACCCGCGATGCTTTCCCACGGGTATGTAGCTACCTGCAACCGACCTGCCCTTCTTATCGAAACCCATATGCTGAAACCCTACAAGCCCAGGGTACTATCCACCCTCGAGGCCATACGTTTCACACTACACGAACTCAACCAAAACTACAGGCAGTATAGCGAGATTATCCATCGTGCCGACGATTACACCTCCTCGCCGGCCTTTCGCAGCGAACCCTTCTTCCTTGGGTATAATGTGTCGCAAAACGACAGTATAATGGTAAAGTTTGCCGGTGTATCATACGAAGTAGTGAAAAGCGAGCTCACCGGAGGCAATTGGTTCAAATATTCAAGGGTGCCTGATACCATGTTGCTCCCCTGGTTTAACCGGCCTGAGCCCCGCGACCCTGTCTGGTTGCCCGATTATTATGTTATTCCTCCAGAGTGGAGCGCTATTGCTGAACGTCTGCAATTGCATGGAGTGAAAATGCAATCCCTTGGCAAAACATTGGAATATGAGGTCGAGTCGTATAAACTGACTAACCCCAAGTGGAGAAATGTTTCTTTTGAAGGAAGAATTCCAATGACTGCGACTGTGGAGAAAATGAAGGAAAAAAGGATTTTGCCTGCCGGAAGCATCCTGATTTCGATGAATCAGCCTCAAGCCCGCCTGATTGCTCTTCTGCTTGAGCCGCAAAGTACCGAATCTTTTGCTTATTGGGGATTCTTTAATGCAATCCTTGAACAAAAAGAATATGCCGAAACTTATGTGATGGAGCCGATTGCCCGCCAAATGCTGGATAAAGACCCTTCGCTCAAGGCTGAGTTTGAAAAGTGGAAAGCTGCCAATCCTCAAGTAGCGAATGATTCTTGGGCTCAGCTCAATTGGTTTTACAGCTTAACTCCCTGGTTTGATCAAAAATACGGAAAATATCCTATTGGCAGGCTTTATGAACCCATTGATTTTCAGATTAATTAAAAGAAATAAAAAAATTAATATGAATTTTAGTTGAAAGTATCAATTAATGTTGTAAATTTGGCCTACCTGCAACAGCTATTTTTATGAAATACAAGGTTTTCATTGTGGATGATGAAACCGCTTCCATCGATATGTTGAAGTATTTCTGTAGTCGTTACTTCAGCGAAGTTATGGAGATAGTGGGATATGCCCGGGGAATTGATGAAGCCTTCAGGAAAATAAAGGAGGTACACCCCGACTTGGTATTTTTGGATGTCCGCATGCCCAGAGGGTTTGGCAATGAATTGCTCGACCGCTTCCCCAAAAGGAATTTTGAGGTGATTATTGTAACGGCAGGTCTAAAACCTTTGAATTTTGAAAAATATAATATCCTGGCTTCCATAAGCAAACCCATCGACGAAGAAGAGTTTGTTGCTGCTTTCAATTTATTTATAAACAAAAAAGTAGAAAGTCATCCACTGTAAATGGATTCTCCTTCCGATTTAGCAATTACCACGGCTGCACAGGTATCACCATATACATTCAAAGCGGTTCGTAGCATATCGAGGGGGCGATCAACAGCCAGGATAAGGGCAACGCCTTCGAGGGGCAAACCTACGGCAGAAAGTATTATGCTCATCATCACCAGCCCGGCCATGGGCACACCTGCAGAACCTACTGCCGCCAGCAGCGCTGTTACGACAACGATAATTATTTGTGTTAGACTTAGAGAGAGGCCATAAACCTGAGCGATAAATAGCACAGCCACACACTCGTAAAGAGCCGTACCATTCATGTTGACGGTAGCGCCCAGGGGCAGAGTAAACGAGGCAATTTTTTTACTAACACCCGCCTTTTGTATCACCTCTTCCATACTTAGAGGAAGCGTAGCGTTGCTCGAACTGGTTGAGAAGGCAGTAAGAAGCACGGTGGTCATGCTGCTGAAGTGTTTCAAGGGTGAAATTCCTTGAGTATATAATACCAGGCTAAGGGTGAATAACCCATGAAAAAGTATGCCTCCTGCAACAATCAGGGCATATAATCCCAATCCGCTTCCCAAACGGCTCAGGGCTTCAGGACTGCCTGCCTGTCGGGCAGTTAGCTCGGTCAACAAGCCAAAAATGCCAAGAGGAGTGAAACGAATAATGAAAAGCGTAAGTTTAAGCATCAGGGATGAAAATCCTTCGAAAAGATCTGTTATTTTTCGCGCAGTATGGCTTTCGAGTGCAGGTATAAAAGCTCCTAATAAAATACTAAAAATAATGATGCCCAGCATGTTGGGTTCCGAAAAAGCCTTGAAGATATTTTCTGGAAACACCCCAAGCAGTATTTCGCCCAGCTTTTTTTGGTGAGCCTGCAAACCTTCAAACCCTTCCGGCAATTGCATACCTCCACCAATGCCTGGTTTTAAGGTAATCACTAAAATTAATCCCGTCAGAATGGCCAGAAGCATGGTGACAAAATAAAATCCCAAAGTTTTTAAACCCATTCGACCTAAATTCTCACCCCGCCCTATACCGGCCATTCCGGCTACTATGGTAAAAAATACCAAAGGGACCACAATCATCTTTAATGTTTTCAGAAAAATAATACCCATCCAATGCACATAAGGTGATATAGAAGGGAAATACCACCCGGTTAATGCTCCTGTTATCAGAGCAATCATAATTTGCCAGTGAAGCGAAATTTTTTTTGTTGCTTTTAATTCCATATTTTTGGATGCTTTACTCGCAAATTAACGGAAGTTTTTACTATTTGGACTTTTTTCCACAAATAATTTTGCTGCAACAAATGATATTGAGATAATTGGGTGATATATTATTAAAATTCAGGTAATTTTGCTTTTTGGAATTCCTTTAGTATAGTTTTACATAGTGTCCGATAAATTTTATTTTAATATATGTCCATTTCATCAGAAGTTATTTGTCAACTCTTTGAGAGAGCAGCAGCCCAACACCCTGATAAAGTTGCAATTGTTTCGCCAAAGGGGCAATTGCTTTATAGTGAGTTAAAAGAGAATGCAGTATCTGTGGCTGCTTTTTTATTAAGAGAAGGATTGAAGCCTGAAGAGCCTGTTGCAGTTATAGCCGAACGCACCCCATGGATGTTGGTCTCTATTTTAGGGGTCATGAAGGCAGGAGGCGCTTATGTACCCATTGAGCCTGACTATCCTCCCGCTCGCCAAAAAGATATTATTCAATCTTCGGGTGCACGTTTTGTATTGCATAGTCCCGGCCAAACGCTTGTTGACAACCTCGATGATGTGACCATTTTTGATGTTAGTGAAATTGCTGCAAAATACGCCAATGTTGATTTACGATTTCCCGAACTGCAACCAAACCATCTGGCGTATATTCTTTTTACTTCAGGCAGTACAGGAAAGCCTAAAGGGGTAATGATTGAGCATGCATCGGTAATAAATTATTTGCGCGGTTTCGATAGGTTGGCTCCTGTACCTTCACCCTTGATTGGTACTTGTATATGTCCCTACGTTTTTGATGTAAGTGTATGGGAATTTTTTTCTGTCCTATGCTATGGAGGTACCCTTCATCTGGTGAATCCAATGGATATATACGATACCCACTGGTTTGCCGAATACCTTATTGATAATAAAATTAACTCAGCCTATCTGGCACCCGGAATATTGGAAGGATTGGCTACGGAGTTAGCCTTGCGGGGCGCTTGTCCGCTCAGTCGTATCCTCGTTGGAGTAGAGCCTATTCCGGAAAAGACCTTAGGTAAGTATCTCACCCTAAATCCGGCTATGCATATAGTGAATGGCTATGGACCAACCGAAGCCACCATTTCCTGTACTTTCTACAAGTTTATGCATGTTGTGGATCCCAATCGCCGAACACCTATCGGAAAAGCTATTGATGGTTATGAGGTATGGGTGGTGCACGAAGATTTTACATCTTGCCAGGCTGGTGAAAGCGGAGAGATTTTGGTAGGAGGAAAAGGATTGGCAAGGGGCTATCTACACGATGAAAAGCTGACGAATCAGAAATTTATTCAGCATCCTTTCAAGCCTGACAGCGGGGAAAAGGTATTTCGCACCGGTGACCGCGCCCGCCTGCTTCCCGACGGAAATCTGATTTTTGAGGGGCGCATGGATTTTCAATTAAAAATCAGGGGTTACCGCATAGAACCGGGGGATGTGGAAACTCATATTCTTAAATATGAAGGCGTAGAAGAATGCCTAGTACTCGGGCTTGAATCGGAAGCAGGAGTCAAATTTTTGGCAGCCTATGTGGTGATGCAACCTGAGGCCGACTTTGATGAAGCGAGATTAAGAGAATTTTTAGCCGGCTACCTGCCAGATTATATGATCCCATCTGTCTTTGTAAAGATGGACCGGCTACCGCGCACTACTGCCGGAAAAATCGATCGTAAAGCCCTTCCTAAACCGGAAAGTGAGAAATTTATAACGAAACCGTCATCTGAACCGGGTAGCGGATTTTTATACCAGGTGAGAGAAGTTTGGTCAGAAATTCTTCATGTGTTTCCTTCGCCTGCCGATAATTTTTTCGTGATTGGGGGTGATTCCATTAAAGCGGCCCAAATTATGAGCAGGCTTTGTCAGCGTTTGGGAGGCAATTGGCCGATTAGCTTGATTTTTTCACATCCTACGCCTGAATCGCTTGCTCTTATTCTCGAAAAGACTTTCGACACAGTGGAGGTTGCTGAGCCCCTTCCCATAGCCTCTGGCCATGTTTTTCCCTTGTCTTTCAATCAGCAACGTCCAATTTTACTTGCCTTGTTGGGGGGTGACACTTCGATTTACAATTTTTCTATTGCCTTGCAATTTAAAAGTACTCTCAACAGTGCTGCCCTTAAATCAGCTTTATATGATTTAACTATCCGGCATTCAGCCTTGCGGACTTTCTTTATGGAAATTGACGGCAACTTATCTCAGGTGATTCACGAGAAGGGCAGGGTGGTGGTTGACGAAATTTCTCTTAAGGAAGAGGAAAATATCTATCCTCTTTTACAGAATAATGCTGAATCTGCTTTCGATTTGGGAAAACTCCCCCTTTTCAGGGCCTTTTTATATCATACTCCTCAAGGGAGGGATATTTTCCAAATGGTGGTGCATCACAGCATAGCTGATGGCTGGACGATGGGACTTCTGTTTACAGAACTTTCCCTGGCTTACAATGCACGTATGATGCAAAAAGCCCCTGTATTTGAGGTAACTCCTCACGGCTATCCTGTTTTTACGCTCTACGAAAGGCAAAAATTTGATCAAGGCAAATTCAACCCTGGTATTAAATATTTTGTGGATTTACTTGAGGATGCTCCTCCGCAGGTGCAATTACCTACTCCAAAACAAAGACCTCGAGAATTTACATTTACGGGTGGGAGTTATTTCTTCTATATCTCTTCAGACCTAATATCAAAAGTCGAAGCATTTGCTGCAAACCATAATCAAAGTGTATTTACACTATTGATGGCTGCTTTTAGCTTAACGCTGAAAAGCTACACAAACAGGGATGACATGGTAGTGGGCACTATGGCTGCCAATCGAACTCATCCGGCTTTTGAACAAACGGCAGGCTTTTTCTCAAATACCCTTCTCATGCGTCTTCAGCCTGAATCTGATTTGCCCTTGCTTCAATACCTGAACATGCTTGCTGCTCAAGCCAACCGGTCATTTTCCCATCAAGACCTGCCCTATGAATTGCTCTTGCAGCACCTCAATCCTCCTCGCAACCTGAGCTTCAATCCTTTATTCCAGTTTATGCTGATTTATCAAAATATGCCTCTTGAAAACTTGTCACTTAATGGCATCGATTCTGAAGAACTGGAAGTACATACCCTCAAATCGAAGCTCGACCTTACCATTACATTCGATCATACCTCTAATGGCCTTAGAGGGCATGCCGAATATTACAGTGAGAATTATGATGAAGCCCTTATAAAGGCTTTTTGTGATAAAATGATAAGCGTTCTCAGTCAAATAGTTGAGCTGCCTACGAGGAAAATCAAGGAATTAAATATGCTTTCGGAGGCTGAGCTTGGGTTTATAACTGAGAAAGCTGAGAATACCGGCGAATATGATGTGAATATTAGTATTCCGGAACTGTTTAAAAAAATTTCATCTGAACTACCCGGCAAGGCAGCAATATTATATGGCGATAATCAGATGACTTATGAACAGTTTTGCGTTGATACTGATGCGCTGGCTGCCTTCTTGTTACAAAAAGGGTTTAAGACATTTGGCCTATTAGCCCTCAGGCATCCCGATACACTGGTTGCCATGATGGCTGCCTTGAAGGCAGGTGTCGCTTGGGTCCCTGTTTCTGCCGGGTATCCAAAGGACAGAATAAAACTTATGGCAGAAGATGCCGGATTCGATTGTATTCTGGGAATCGAACCAACAGAAAATTCTACCTTAGAACAAATTGTTTTTCAAGACATTCGTGGAGCCATCGATAAAGGGAAAGAATTGAATGGAGTCTTCTTCCCTGTGCATAGCCTGGATACAACCGCCTATATTCTTTTTACATCAGGCTCTACCGGCAAACCCAAAGGAGTGGAGGTTAGCCACCGCTCCCTTGCAAACTTTGTACAAAGCACCCTCCTGTCGCTTAAGGTTTCTAATATGGATAGGGTGTTGCAATTTGCTGATCTATCGTTCGATACTTGTCTTGAAGAAATTTTCCCTGCTTTATGTGCCGGAGCAAGCCTGATTCTTCGCGATGACCAAATGGTGGAAGAATTGGATACCTTCTGGAAGAAAGTCGATCACTGGGGAATAACTATTCTCGATCTTCCAACGGCATTTTGGGGTCAGTTGATGGTTGAGGCAGAATTGAATCCACCCGAGATTCCTGAAAATCTCAGAATGGTGATTATTGGGGGTGAAGCCGCTACTCCAGCCCAGGTCAGAACTTTTCAAAAAATCACCCATAATCGGATAACTCTTGTCAATACATATGGACCCACAGAAACCACTGTGGTGGCAACTACCTACATTTTTCCAGAGAATTTTCACCTGCCCTATGTTCCCATAGGCCGGCCAATTTATAACACAGGAGTATGGATTGTTGATAAAAACTTAAAGCCCGTGGTTCCTGGCACTGAGGGAGAGCTCCTCGTTAGTGGAATAGGTCTGGCCAAAGGGTATGCAGGCCGTCCGGAACTTACCCGGGAAAAGTTTTTTGAATGGAATGCACCTGATGGAAAAACGCGGCGTGTGTATCGCACAGGAGACAGGGTGTGGATGTTGCCCGATGGCCATCTTGTTTATTCCGGTCGAATGGATAAACAACTGAAAATTAGAGGATATCGTGTAGAGGCTGAAGAAATTCTTCATTATATCCGCCAATTACCCGGCATTAAAGATGCTGTATTGGATCTGTGGCATCAAAAATTGCTCACCGTGTGGTATGTATCTTCGGAAGCAAACACCAATCCTGAGGTTAGTGTATGGAAGCAACTCTTGAGCCGGTGGATTCCGTCGTATATGATACCTGTGGCATGGGTGCAGATCGACAGTATACCGTTAACTCCGCGTGGAAAGTTAGATTTTAGACGCCTCCCAGATCCTGATTCTCTTGTGGCCTCCGGAGAAATTATCAAGCCTCAAACTCCCCTTCAGCAAAAGATGGTGGATGTATGGGCCCAGGTGCTTCAATTACCTGAAGTGGGAATCAATCAAAACTTTTTCGACCTGGGAGGTAATTCTATTCTGGCCGCCAGTCTCGTATCACGGCTTTCCACAGTCTTACAATCCGACATAACTCTCAGGATGTTGTTTCGCAATCCCAGTATCCTGGCGTTAAGTGATGCATTAGAACAGGAGGAATCTGGTAAAGCCGGGAATAAGCTTTCCCGAATAGAGCATGCCCCGGCAGGTCAGTTAATACAGGCCTCTCCCACGCAACGCCGCATTTGGTTTCTTCATCAGCTCGAAGGTGCCAATGCTGCTTATAACATTCCAATGGAATACCTGGTTACGGGAAACTTTAATCTTACAGCATTTAACAGAGCAATTCAATACATTACAGAACGACATGAAGCTTTGCGCTCATGCATTCGTCCTTACCAGGATATCCCCTATTATTATGTGGAGAAGAAAATTTCAATTATACCTGAAATCATTGAGCTAAATCAGCTTTCTGATGCAGAAAAGGAAGCGGAGCTTTCTCGTTTTCGAAAAGAATTCAATCTGTTCCTGTTCGACCTTTCTCAGGCCCCTCTTTTCAGGATTGCCATTGTTAAACGGAACACGGATACGCATGTATTGCTTTTTAACTTTCATCACTTGATTTTTGATAACTGGTCTGCCGGAGTTTTTATCAAGGAGCTGAATGAAGCATACGAGAAGTACATAATCAATTCAGAGCCCTCTCTCCCTCCTCCTCAGTTCCAGTATTCCGATTACATCTGGTGGTTCAATCAACGTTTAGCGGCTGGCGAATTGTCAAATGGTCTTGATTTCTGGAAGAAGAAGCTACAGGGAATACCCCATGCCCTAAATTTGCCCCTCGATTTTTCAAGAAAAACCAGACAAACTTTTGATGGCGCAGAGTATAGGTTAGAAATTCCTGCTACTCTTTACCGGTACCTTAAAGAGTTTAGCACATCGCACAATGTAACTCTTTTCCATACCCTGCTGGCAGGCTTTGCTGTATTACTACAACGCTATACTGCCCAGGATGACCTTGTGATAGGCTGTCCCTCAGCCAATAGAAAACACCCCGATCTGCAGGAGATCGTAGGTGTGTTTATCAATAATCTACCCATACGACTCACACTTGATAACCCCTTATCTTTCATAAGCCTGGTTCATAAAACAAGAGAGCTTTGGTTGGAAGCAGAAGAACACCAAGAAGTTCCATTCGAACAAATGGTAGAGGTACTCAACCTCAAACGCGATCTCAGTCTTAGCCCGATTTTTCAGGTAATGTTCGATTTTTTAAATGCGCATAACCTGCAACCCTCATTTGAAAATTGCCGTGTTTCCTACCATCCTTCGGCAAGTTTTGTGGCAAAGTATGACATCTCACTCATCGTTGCCGAATACGGAGGAAACATACATCTCACTTTCGAATATAATACCTATCTGTTTAAATACAACACTATTAGGCAACTTGCCCATAATTACCTGCGACTCATTGACCTTGCATTACAAAATCAGGATAAACCGGTTCAGCATCTTGACCTGATTACCCTGAAAAGTATGGAATTCATTTTGGGAAAAATAAATCCGGAGCCAACAGACTTCCCAGCCGAGAGTGTTGTGGGTTTGGTAAGCAAGGCTGCTGCTCTTTACCCTTTAAAGTCAGCAATTGAAACTGAAGAACGTAAGCTTTCTTATGCAGCGTTGATATTGGAAGTCAACAGAATGGCTGCCCATATGATGAATGCAGGAGTTAGGCCTGGAAATAGGATAGCTGTTATGCTTGAACGCAATTGGCAGTTGCCGGTTGCTTTATTATCCGTAATGCGTTGCGGAGCTACTTACATACCGCTTGATCCTGTATATCCTAAGGAGCGTATCAGGCATATTATGGATGATGCCAAGCCTGAATTTACGATTACTGAGCCTGCATTTGATAGCTGGTTTGAAGGTAGTGGAAGCCGCATTTTATATTTCACTGATGAGGAACCTGTTTTGCCTGAGCAATGGCCTGCGTTTGCACCACAAGATCCTGCTTATATTATCTATACCTCCGGCTCAACAGGCAAACCCAAAGGAGTTGTTATTCCATTGGAAGCGCTCGTCAATTTTCTATGGGCTGTTAAGGATGTGCCGGGATTTTCCAGCGATGATCGTTTGCTTGCGGTTACGACCGTATCTTTCGATATCTCGGGATTAGAGATTTATCTTCCGCTTATCTGCGGTGGTACTGTTGTACTTGCCAGTCATCAGGAGGCAATGGATGTCCATCTGCTGATTAAAAAACTTAACGAGTCGAAAATAACGTATATGCAAGCCACACCGGTCACCTGGCGTATGCTCTCATTTGCCGGTTGGGAAGGTAACCCGAATCTGAAGGTTCTGTGCGGGGGCGAAGCCCTTCAGCAAGATTTGAGTAATTTTTTGGTCAATCGGTGTAAGGAAGTATGGAATATGTATGGACCTACCGAGACAACCATCTGGAGTTCGGCTCATCGGGTTCGTTTGCATGATGTTCCTGATCGCTACGAACCTATTGGAAGGCCTCTGGCAAACAATTTCTTTTATGTTCTTGACAAATTTGGGAAAATGACTCCAGAAGGAGTTCCGGGTGAGTTGTACATTGGCGGAAAAGGAGTTGCACTGGGATATTTCAACAATCCTGTTCTTACACAAAAACGTTTTCATCCTGATCCTTTCTCAGCGACTTCTGGCGGCCTGATGTATCAAACGGGCGACCTCGTACGACTTTTGCCCGACGGTGTTTTTGAGTACCTCGGACGTTTGGATAATCAGGTTAAGATAAGGGGGTTCCGAATTGAACTCGGAGAAATTGAAACAGTTATATCCAATTACCCTGCTATTTTGCAGGCTGTTGTTGTAGTCAGGGAGGAAATCCCAAATAGCCCTCGTTTGGTTGCGTATTATAGAATTGCCGAAGATGCCATTATAGATCTCGCTCAGCTGCGCTCTTTCCTGGTTTCACAGTTGCCCGATTATATGATACCTCAGGCTTTCGTTCAAATTGAAGAATTTCCCCTTACCCCTAATGGTAAAATAGACCGCCGTGCATTACCAGAACCATCTTCATCAAGCCTGAGCGCTCATGAAGTAGCCGAGCCACCTGTTACACCCACCGAGCATGTATTGGTTGATATTTGGAAAGAAGTGCTCAAAACGGAAGTAGTTGGTCGCAATAGCGATTTCTTTGATCTGGGAGGTCATTCCTTGCTTGCAGTGTCGCTCATGGGGAAAATTGAGCATTTCACTGGTAAACGTATTCCATTGGCTATCTTATTTACCCACAGCAAACTTGAGCAACTGGCTTCTTACATCGATCATGCGGATATAAGGTCTGACTGGCGTTCGTTGGTGCGTTTAAAGCCTTTTGGTAATAAAGTTCCCCTCTTCCTCATTCATGCCGCCGGACTTAATGTAATGCTTTACAACTCAATGGTAAACAATCTTTCGGCTGATCAGCCGGTATATGGCTTGCAGGCCAAAGGCCTTAGCGGTGAGGAAGTGCCTCTATCTACCATCGAGGAGATTGCAGCCCATTACATTTCTGAGATTAAGTCAGTAGCTCCTCGAGGTCCTTATGCTTTTGCAGGATTCTCATTAGGCGGGATAATAGCTTTCGAGATGGCACGTCAGCTGGTTCAACAGGGTGAAGTTGTCTCTTTTGTGGGCATGTTTGATACAGTGGCTTTTACCAGTGACAAGCATATGCCCGTGATTGCCCGTTATTTGCGCAGGATCAAAATTGCAGTGATGAAGGTGGCTTATGTTATATGGCTGTTTCTCACCGATAAAGAAACCCGTGAGGCTGGTTTTTTGGATAAAAAGTTTAAGAGCCTGAAATGGAGGCTTCGCCGTCTGCGATTTATGTTCAAGGCTCAGCAAGCGTATTTAAAAGGCGACAAAGACAATCTTCCTGAATATTTGCACGATGTGCATGAATTAAATACACGCGCTATGGAGAATTATGTTCTGAAACCTTCTCCTATCGCAATAGACCTTTTTAGAGCCAGGCGACAAACTTTTTACATAGAAGAATCCAAAACCTATGGCTGGTCGAAATATGCTCTCAACGGTGTTAATATCCATCATATACCCGGTGAGCATTCTACCATTTTCTGGCCTCCTTACGATAAAATTGTGGCCGACTTAATTCAGCAACGCCTCGACAAAATTACCCTCGAATCTCAAAAAGGTTCAGCTAAAACTACCGATTAAACAGTCTTAAACCTTTCTCCATTCATCTAAAATTTGCATGGCCTTGTCGATGGCAGGAACATTAAGTACGGTCATGCTGAGTTTTGTCCCCGTTTGTTTTATTCTGCAGCGACGGGGATGTGCCTGAACATAACGAAGAATATTTCCAAATTCAGCGCTTCTATAAAAAGGTGAATGCTCGTCGGCAACAAAATGGCAAACCATCTGATTATTTTTCAAAACAATTTTTTCTATAGCCAATTGCCTGGCATTTCTCCTAAGGCGAATGGTATCGATGAGCCCTGCAGCACTTTCAGGCATAGGGCCAAAGCGATCTTCCAGCTTTAAAACAAATTCCTGCAAATCTTCTTCTCTATCCATAGAATCGAGTTCCTTATACAAAGAGAGCCTTTCTGTGATGTTGCCAATATATTCTACCGGAAAACGCAGATCGAAGTCAGTTTCTATTACGCATTCATCCACATATCCTGCGTTTGTCTGGGTTTCCGGGAAGAGGTCTTTAAATTCGGTTTCTCTCAGTTCCTTTATGGCTTCATCCAGAATTTTTTGATAGGTTTCGTAGCCCAGGTCACTGATAAAACCGCTTTGTTCGGCTCCCAACAAGTTTCCCGCCCCTCGAATGTCGAGGTCGCGCATGGCAATATGAAAACCACTGCCAATATTTGAAAACTCTTCAATGGCTCTGAGTCGTTTGCGGGCGTCTTCGCTTAAGGAGGATAATGGGGGAGTGAGTAGATAGCAAAAAGCTTTACGGTTGCTTCGTCCCACACGTCCTCTCAGTTGATGCAAATCGCTAAGTCCAAAATTCTGCGCTTCATTGATGATTATGGTATTTACATTAGGTATATCGAGGCCCGACTCGATGATGGTTGTGGCAACCAATATATCATATTCTCCCTCAATAAAATCGGTCATAATGCTTTCCAGCTTTTTCCCCTCCATTTGTCCATGACCGATAGCAACGCGTGCATCCGGCACGAATTTTTTCACCATTCCGGCCACATCCATTATATTTTCGACCCTGTTGTGGACGAAAAAAACCTGTCCACCGCGGTTGAGCTCATACATAATGGCATCACGTATGGTTTCGGCACTGAAACTGCGTATTTCTGTCTGCACAGGTTGCCGATTAGGTGGCGGAGTATTGATAACTGATAAATCGCGGGCCCCCATCAACGAGAATTGGAGTGTTCGCGGAATAGGCGTCGCTGTAAGGGTAAGGGTGTCTACATTCACCCTCAGTTGTCTCAGCTTTTCCTTGGCAGCTACTCCAAATTTCTGCTCTTCATCGATAATAACGAGGCCTAAATCTTTGAAATGGATGTCGGAGCTCAGCAGTCGGTGTGTTCCAATGACAATATCTATTTGGCCTTTCTTGACCTTCTCTATTACCTTCTTTTGTTCGGCTGCATTTTTAAATCTGTTGAGGTATTCTATGGTTACCGGAAAATCTTTAAGGCGGGCACTGAATGTTTTATAATGTTGTAAAGCCAGAATGGTGGTGGGTACCAGCACAGCGACCTGCTTACCGTCTGTAGCGGCCTTGAAAGCTGCGCGAATGGCTACCTCCGTTTTACCAAAACCTACATCTCCACAAACCAGGCGATCCATGGGGATGCTTTTCTCCATATCTGCTTTTACATCGTTTGTGGCTTTTAATTGGTCAGGGGTATCTTCATAAATGAAAGAGGCTTCTAATTCGTGCTGCAAATAGGTGTCGGGACTAAATGCAAATCCTTGGCTAGCTTTACGCCGGGCATAAAGCTGTATGAGGTCGCGGGCAATATCTTTTACCCGTTGTTTGGTGCGGTTTTTTAAGTTTTGCCAGGTCTTTGTCCCCAGTTTGTTTAGGCTTGGAATTGTTCCATCCTTACCGGTATAGCGGGCAATTCGGTGCAAAGAGTGAATACTTACATAAAGCAGGTCGTTGTTTTGGTAAATAATACGCAAAACTTCTTGTTTTCGCCCGTTGTTTTCAATGATTTCCATACCGTCGAATCGACCTATGCCGTGGTCGATATGAACCACAAAGTCACCAGGCTTCAGATTGCTCAACTCCTTTATGGTCAAAGATTCACGACCCGCGAAACCTTCTCTTAGCCTGTAGCGGTGATAGCGATTGAAAATCTGATGGTCGGTATAACAAGCTATTTTGAGCGTATGGTCAACAAACCCTTCATGGAGGGCATGGCTTATCTCACTGAATGAGGGTACTACCGTTTTTTTGTTGTGTCCCATGTCTTCAATGATTTGCCTGAGGCGTTCCAGTTGACGGGTGTTATCGCTAAAGAGGTAAGAGAAATACTGGTTTCTGTCGTTTTCAGCCAGGCTTTCAAAAAGCAGGTCAAAATTTTTATTGAAATGGGGCTGAGGGTCTGTCCGGAATATTATATTCTCCGCATTTTCAATATGTTCCCCACCAAAGCAGACCATCGGATGCTTGCTTAAACTTTTCAAGAATTCTTCCCGGTTCATAAAAAGCTCTTCAGGCGGCTTGAACTTGATTGGGGAGTTAATTTTTTGGAATGTTTCAACGGCTTTTTCGAAGGCCAGGTCAATAACTTCTGCACTGTACAAAGGGCGACTTAGCCATATGACGGAATGTTCGGGTAAAAAATCAAGAATATTTTCTCTGCTTTCAATGGTAGTTTGCTTTTCTAAGGAGGGTTGCAGGTCAATTTTTTGTATTCGTTTAATAGAGAGCTGGCTGGCGGGGTCGAAAGTGCGAATAGATTCTGCTAAATCTCCATCAAATTCAATACGAAAAGGGTATTCATGACTAAAGCTGAAGACGTCAACAATGCCTCCCCTGATGGCGAACTGTCCGGGTTCTACCACAAAGTCAACCCTTTCAAACCCATATTCATTGAGCATGTCAGCAAGAAAATCCATCGAGATTTCTTCTCCTTCGTGCAGGGTGAGTGTATTTTTCTTTAGGGTTTTACGGGTAATCACTTTTTCCGAAAGTGCCTCAGGGTAAGTAATTATCAGTAAGTCGCGGGCCCAGGTACAGATTTTGTTTAAAACCTCTGCTCTCGACAGCACATTTGCATTATCGGTAAACTCAGGGTCGTAGGGCCGGCGGTAAGAGGTAGGATAAAAAAGCACCCTGCGTTTCTCAAAAGGTTTGTCGCGGTCGCCGGTCAGGTTTTCTAAATCATTAAGTAGATAGGCCGCATCTTCTTTTTCGTCGACCACTATGAGGTGTATGGTTGGATGTAGTTTCCTGATAGCTTCTATCACATAGGCCCTTGCACTGCCGTGAAGCCCGACAA
The DNA here is from genome assembly GCA_002332755.1 of Bacteroidales bacterium UBA2030. Classification (GTDB taxonomy): domain Bacteria; phylum Bacteroidota; class Bacteroidia; order Bacteroidales; family TTA-H9; genus UBA2030. The sequence continues at coordinate 23,240 of DDBO01000205.1, forward strand.
GGGTGATGCGACCTGCAGCATATTCTTTAAGCAGCGTAGCCGTTTTTTCTACGCCTGGATGGCTTTGATATAGTTCTAAAACCCGGGGAATCTGCAATGATTAAAATCTTTAGGGCTGCAAAGTTATGGCAGTCTCCTGATTCTCGTTAGGGTTAACCGATACTCTTTTCATTGTGCTTAACCCAGGCTCTGTATGCAGCCCCAATGATTCCGGCTTGATTGCGCAACTGGGCAGGAACAATCTGGGCATTGGCCTTAAGGTATTCTGCATAGAGGTCAAACTTTTTGCTGGCTCCTCCTCCAAGGATAATTAAATCGGGAGAAAACAAGAACTCTATGTATGCAAGGTATTCATTAAATCGTGAGGCCCACTGCTTCCACGAAAGGTCTTTGGCTTTGCGTATAGCGTCACTGCAATATTTCTCGGCGCTCTTTCCATACATCTTCAAATGACCCAACTCTGTATTAGGGAGTAGCTTACCCTCAGTAAATATGGCAGTACCAAGGCCGGTGCCAATGGTTATCAGAAAAACGGTATCCATGCGCCCCTTACCCGCACCAAATGTCATTTCTCCGATACCCGCTGCATCCGCATCATTAAGCAGGTATACAGGCATGCCTGTATAAGCCGAAAACAACTCCTCGGCCATAACGTTTACCCATGAGGCATCAATATTGGCAGCTGTTTTGATTACTCCATTGATTACCAGGGCTGGAAATCCACACCCAATGGGACCAGTGTATTTAAAACTCTCAACCAGCTCTTTTACAGCTTGTGCAATAGCATTGGGTGTTGATGGAACGGGAGTAGGTACCCTTATTCGTTCTGTTTTAAGCTCTCCGGTCTCAATATCCACCAGCGCACCTTTAATACCACTGCCTCCTATATCTACGCCAAGAATTTCCATTCTCCGGATTTTTGGTTATTTTAGCAAAAGTATTTGTTTTTTGTCCTTTACACAACTGTAAAAGTTAAAGAGCTTTTGGGTATGGTGCGGATTTATTGCTTGATAAACTTGGTGATAATGGGCTCCAGCGACGACTCAACGACTTGAATTATATAAACTCCTGATTTAAGTTGGCTTATGTCGAACTCCCATGTGTTTTCCCCTGCCTTGGCTTGTAGCAAATGTTTCCTGACTAATCGTCCATCAATCCCATGGATGCCAATCTCAGTTTGTTGAGCTTTGGATGAAAACCATTGAAGAACCACCGTGCTCTCAGCCGGGTTTGGGTAAAGCTTTATGTTTCCTTTCTCGATATTTTCTGGTATTGACAGAGAATGATTTGAATAAAGTTTAACAAGCAGGTCTTTTACAACGGGAGTGGCAACTGTAAGTTGCGCTGTATCCGATAGGCATAGAAGCCCGGGATATTCCGACTCGATAAGATACGTGGCCAGGGGAAGGTGGTTAAAATTGAATTGTCCTAAGGAGTCAGAAAAGGTATAATCAAGGAATAGGCCGGTACTGTTTTTTAAAAACACGATGACTTCTGAAGCAGGAATCATTTGAAAGAAGGGCGTTTCTTCAAGTACTACCACTCTGCCGGCTGCCATTCCTGGGCCTGAACCACTTAAATTTTTCCTTATGAGATGTATGTCGGCATCAAAAATGTTCCTATTCATTGTAATAGGATCGGCTGAATACCACGTAAGCGCACTGATTCCCCAGGTCGGGAAATATTGCTTGTAATGGTTCGAGCCTTCGCTTAAAACTGCTTTTACAAGATATTCACCTTCTATGACATCAGAAAACCAGTAATAACCGAGCTTACTGAATCTTCCACTTCGTGCCTGAGTTATCGATGTACCCTTACTTACCCTGTACAGATATACCAGTGCCGTATCGTTTTGAGGAGTCGGGTTATTGATGGGAAATTCGCCAGCATAAATAGATCCACCAAGGTTGTAATAATTCCTGCCGGTAAGAGATTTGCAAACCTTATCGGTAATAACAAAATTCGGTGGTAAATGGTCGTATACTTTTAAACAAACCTGGTACGATTGGGCTGCAGCAAAAGCATGTACCGGATTTTGCTCTACCGATGTACCACCGTCACCAAAGGTCCAATACCATTGTGTAACCTTAAATCCTTGAGAAAGGTCTTTGAATCTGAACAGATTGGGTTGTAAGGAAAGGCTATCTAAGTAGAATTCGAAATCTGCCCTGGGTTTGTGATTAATTTTTAAATGTAAGAAAGCCTGGGCTGTATCATTGCAAAATGACTGATATGCAGAATTGAAAACGATTAATTTTACCAGATAGGTACCCGTATCAGGAAAACTATGGATGGGATTAAGCTCCCAGGATGAGAAACCATCGCCAAAATCCCATTGCACAAAATCAGGAATGCCGGTTATTTCGGCATGGAAGGACACATCGGTAGGCCGTAGAGAGTCGGTAATCCACCAGAAGGATGCTGAACAAGACAGATCGCCCGTGCTGACGATTTTTACAATACTATCGCTACAAACTTCCGGGAAATTGAAATTACTCACCCTGAGTTTTACAGGATAATCTCCGGGTGAGGGGAAACTGTGAACCGGTTCAGCAGCCAGGCTGGTATCACCATCCCCAAAATCCCAAAAAAATTGATTTAGGATTCCTATTGAGGTATTGGTAAATTTGAATTTAAGAGGATAGTCAGGATTTTGTTCAAAAGTGAAATTTGCCTGACATCGGTCCAATTTAATTTGAAGCCATTGGCAGAGAGTATCGTTGCAATATTGTGGCCATGCACTATTGGCTACTGTAAGGCAAACCTGATAAGTGCCTGTATCGGTGTATTTATGTACTGGTGAGACTTCAAAAGACGTTTTTCCATCCCCAAAATCCCAGAAATAGTTGTTGATGTTGCCGGTACATACAGGAATAAACTTTACCTGAAGAGGGTTATAAGAAGGAGCATACATCATGAAAGCCGAGATACAAGGCTCAAAGAAAATTTCCACTGTGTCGGTTACAACACTATAACATCCATAGGGATTGTGGTAGTTATATGCTGTAAGGCTAACTATGTACCTGCCTGTATCTGCATAAATATGGGAAATGGTTATTCCTCTGCCTATAGTGCCATCGCCAAAGTCCCACAGTAAGCTATCCACATCCGGGGGAGGGAATGCAGTGAACTGATAATGAAAGGGATTGTTAGCTACAGTGTCAATCGAAAAAGGAGTATAACAATTGAAAGGGAGGGGAATGGTTATCTCAACACATTTTACATCATAGCAGTCTTTGGTTGGTGAAGAAACTGTGAGACAAACCAAATAGGTCCCAGGATTTTGGTAACTATGTACAGGGTTTATTTCATTGCTTTGAAATCCATCGCCAAAGTCCCATACATAATACCCAATAGGCCCGGTTGAATGATTGATAAATTGAATATCGAGCCATCCCGATGGTGCCTGAAAGTAGTCGAAATCAGCTGTACATTCGTTTGTTGCAAATGTATAACTTGGTAATGCAGTCAGCAGTATGAGCAAAAATCTAATCCGGGCAAAATGCTTTCTAATGCATACAATAGGAGAAATAGATATAGACAAGGATGGATACATGTGTTTTCTCTAGCACTATGAGCTACAAATTTAATCATATTCACCGCATTTCTCTCTTTCTAAAATTAAAATTTGTAGTCTATCCCTGCTTTTATACCCCAGGCTGAGGGTTTGCTTGCTTCTGGGCTATTGCTAAGGGGTTGCAGCCACCATCTCCACGATGGTCCAGCAATAAGGTTAAGCCTATTGAAAATGGTGTATTCTAAAGTCAGGCCGGCTCCCAGATCAATAAGCAGATTTTTCCTTCGGGGAAGATCGGCTTCCATTAAAAGGGAACTTTTATAAGAATTAAATAAAGCCGGTACAGGTTCATTTTTATGAACCAGGAATTGTAGGGTGGCATTTCCATCCATAAAGATGGAAAATTTATTGAAAATTAATAGTTTATAGCCTACTGAGAAAGGAATTGTCAGGTAATCGTAGCTGCCTGAAGTGAAAGCTAAAGTGGAATGTTTAACTGAATCGTATACGGTTTCCTTTGATGTAATCAGAATCACCATATCTGGATTCTTTGGATCGGGCATGTAGTAATGGACATTGAAGATATATCCGGTGCTGTCGTATGTTTTATAATTTATCTGATATGGTAATTGATCGAAGAGGCGTTGGTAAGCCAGGCTTGCCCCAAACCTGAAATTACCTTTTACTGCATTCGCTTTCAAACCCAGAGTATTGAAATTGTATCTGTAATCTCCAGTTGCTTCAGGAATCTGCATTCTATTCCACGACCATGAGGCCCCCAGGTTAATCTGCCAGGGGGCTTTTTCATCTTTTAACAGGGCTGGCTTATGAAGCTCATCAGAAGATGAAGCTAAAGTCGGATACTGAGTCTTTAGAAGTGAATACTTTGGAGAGGGCCTGAAAGTTATGCTATATCTGATTTGATGTGTCTGAGTAATTTCAATACTGGGTTGAGGAATTGGTTCCTCAAGGTGTTTGGCTTGTTGAAGTACAGGTTGGGATTTTTCAACGGGTTCCTTTACAGGTTCTTCGGTCGTTAGAGCATCTGTTGATTGATTGGGTTGACCCTGGATGTCCTCAGTTAATTCCTGGCGAGGGGGCTCTTTCTTCTCTGATTCTTGCTCTCGGGACTGAATGACCGCAGTAAGCAACAAAGCTGTTAGCGACACACCTGCCAATGAAACTGCTGCAATCTGGTAAATATTGGATGTAAAATTGGTAATATCGAAACGCAAAAATTCCTTCCACGACAGCCGCCTGACAATTCCCTTCCACACTTTTGCGGAGGGCTCTGGCGCCATGTCCTGAAGGGCATCTTTAATTAGTTCTTCAAATATGTCGCGTTTCGATTCCATTTATCAGATAAGTTGCTATCATTTATGAGGCTTCATCAGCCTGAGGATTCTTTCTTTGAGTAACAGTTTTGCCTTGTGCAACTGGGTTCTGCTCGTTGATTCTGTAATTCCGAGTAATTGGGCTATATCTTTATGGTTGTAACCTTCAAATATGTAAAGGTTAAAGACCTGCCTATAGCCCGTGGGAAGTTCCTGTATGAACCGTAAGATTTGTTGGCAGTGGTCTTTGCTCAACTGAGTAAAAAGATCATCTTGTGGGTCTTCATCAGCTATGTCAGGAATTTCGTCCATTTCGACGGTAATGGACTGTTTTTCCTTACGAAAACGTGAAAGGGCCGTGTTTATAACTATACGGTTGAGCCATGCCCCCAAAGGGCCTTCTCCACGATAGTTTTTTAAAGATGTAAAAATCTTAACAAATGCTTCCTGAAGAAGATCCTCTGCCTCGTTGGTATTATTGGAGTAACGCAGGCAAACAGCAAACAAAGAACGGGCGTATTTCTGGTACAGCATTGTCTGAAAATGACGCTTGCCGGCCAGGCAGCCTTTGATGACTTCATCGTCTGTGTAGCCGGGTTGTACCATGTTATTGACGCACTTTTTGATAAAACGTTGCCTGAGTGTCTGAATAAAAAATCCGCAACCGTTTGCAAGAGCAAGGTTAGCATTTCAAAAATACTATTTTTTTTAATAGTTAACCCTTTGAGGTCTGATTTGAACGGCCATTATCCATGATGAGTTGTTGCCGCCGGATGGATTCCTCGTGGACCAGTTGCAAAATTTGTGTCAAGAACTCTTCTTCAAGCCCCAGACTTGTGCCCGTTTCTATTCGTTCGCTTAACATTTGCCGCCAACGCTTTAGCTGGAGAATGGTGATGCTTTTTTCTTTCTTGTAAAGGCCGATTTCATCTATGATGTTCATGCGGCGTGCAAGAATTTCTAAAAGTTCCTGATCGAGTTTATCTATTTCGAGCCGGAGTCGCTCAAGGGTATCGTCGAAGCTGGAAGGCTGACGGCTACGAAGTTTTAAGCTGTTGAGTATTTCAGATAAAACTGCCGGGGTTATTTGCTGAGCGCTATCAGTTAATGCATTTACCGGATCGGGATGCACTTCTATCATTAGTCCGTCCATTTCGAGGTCAAGGGATTTTTGGGCAATGCCGGGAATCAGCTCAGGTTTACCACTGATGTGACTGGGATCGGTGATGATCGGGATGCGTGGACAGATGCGTTTGAGCTCGATAGGGATCTCCCACATGGGTGCATTGCGCCAGGGACTTTTTTTGAAAAAATAAAACCCCCTGTGTATGCCTGCTAATCGCCTGATTCCTACCTGATATACCCTTTCTATGGCACCCATCCATAAGTTGGGATCAGGATTTACAGGGTTTTTTACCATTACAGCGATTTCTGTCCCCCTCAGTGCTTCGGCAATTTCTTTTACTATAAATGGATTGACGGTCGTGCGGGCCCCAATCCATACTACATCTATCCCATGTTTTAATGCAGCTTCAACATGCTCAGGGGTCCCTACTTCAACAGCCGTTAAAAGTCCGGTTAACGATTTTACTTCTGCCATCCATTCCAAGGCAGCATCGCCCATGCCTTCAAATGCTCCGGGACGGGTGCGGGGTTTCCATATCCCTGCCCTGAAAATGCTTACCCTTCCGTCATGTGCCAACTGAGTAGCTGTTTCGAGTATTTGTTCTCTGCTTTCTGCACTGCAGGGCCCGGCCATTACTAAGTAATCGCCCGACCCTGCCCAATGCTTCAGGGGTACTATGTCTAAATCCTTACAATCCATGCGGCAAAGGTACGTCAATTCCCTTACCGTCGGGTATTTACAGCTCTCCTACCATCTTCGAGGGGTCAACCCAGCGGTCGAAATCTTCAGCGCTCACCAGTCCTAACTCCAAGGCTGCCTCTTTCAACGTTTTATTCTCTTTGTGAGCTTTTTTGGCAATTTTTGCAGCATTCTCATATCCAATATGTGGATTCAGTGCGGTTACTAACATCAGTGTGTTTTCCAGATTCTTCCTGATGTATGTCAGGTTGGGTTCTATGCCAATGGCGCAATGATCATTGAAGGAAATGCACCCTTCTCCAAGCAGCGTTGCCGACTGTAAGAAATTGGCAATGATAACTGGTTTGAAGACATTCAACTGAAAATGACCATGGGTGCCAGCAACGGCAATGGCAGCATCATTGCCTATTACCTGGCAGCAAATCATGGTTAGCGATTCGTTTTGGGTAGGATTTACTTTGCCAGGCATGATGGACGAACCCGGTTCGTTCTCGGGCAGGTGCAATTCTCCGATACCACAACGCGGTCCACTGGCCGACAAGCGAATGTTGTTGGCAATATGCATCAATGCTACTGCCAGGGTTTTTAATGCACCCGAAGCTTGTACTATAGCATCGTGCGCCGAAAGTGCCTCAAACTTGTTTGGAGCTGTGGTGAAGGGATAGCCGGTAAGTTCGGCAATCTTACGGGCAACTTTTTCGGCGTATCCTTTGGGAGCATTCAGTCCGGTGCCTACAGCTGTCCCTCCTAATGCCAATTCAGCCAAATGGGGTAAGGAATCCTCTATATTTCGAATAGCATAATCGAGCTGAGCTACATAACCCGAAAATTCCTGACCCAGTGTCAGAGGTGTGGCATCCATCAAATGCGTTCGGCCTGTTTTTACAATATGCCGGAATTCTTTGGCCTTGGCATCAAGCGTGTCGCGTAGTTTTCTTACACCCGGCAGCGTAATTTCTACAACCGCTTTGTATGCGGCAATGCTCATGGCTGTCGGAAAAGTATCGTTCGACGATTGCGATTTATTTACATCATCGTTCGGATGAATAAAGGTTTTTCCTTCGCCCAGCTTCCCTCCTCTGAGCACCTCAGCTCTGTTGGCAATCACTTCATTCACATTCATATTGCTTTGGGTACCCGAACCCGTTTGCCAGATTACCAGCGGAAACTGATCGTCGAGCTTGCCTTCCAGAATTTCGTCGCATACTGCCACAATAAGTTTGCATTTTTCTTCATTCAGCACACCCAACTCAAAGTTGGTAAGAGCTGCCGCTTTTTTAAGAATAGCAAAGGCGCGAATAATTTCTTTGGGCATAGAGCCTTCGGGGCCAATGCGGAAATTGTTTCTCGAACGTTCGGTTTGGGCTCCCCAATATTTATCGGCCGGAACCCTTACTTCACCCATCGTGTCATGCTCAATACGGTAATCCATAGGGCTTGTTTTTTTAGGTTAATTATTCTGTTCTTATTATTTTCTGGTGAGGAATTCCTGCAGAACTTCCGGGTCGTCGCCTATTACTGCCCTATATTCGACTTCGACAATAGGGCGTCGAATAAGCTGCGGATTATCGCACAAAATTTTTATCCACTCTTCTTCGGTAAATTTTCTACCC
>DDBO01000126.1 GCA_002332755.1 Bacteroidales bacterium UBA2030
AGCCTACGATGTGGTACCCACAGGCCCGGTATGTCTGGGAACGACAATAACCCTGGAAAATTCACAAACCGGAGTTTTATATCAACTGTTAAAAGATAATATGTATCAGCTGGGATCACCGGTCGCAGGAACGGGTGCTCCCTTGCCCATAGGCGTGGCTCAGCAAACGGGAACCTATAATGTTATCGCATGGTATCCCGATACGCAATGTTCGGAACTGATGAATGGCACTGTAGAGGTATTGCCGGCACCTGCTATTTATACTATTACCCCACCGGGAACGCATTGTGCCGGAACTGTGGTGGGAATAAGTGGAACACAACAAGGATTTGAGTACCGACTGATTCGTAATAATTTGATGAGCACACCGGTCGCCATTATTTATGGCAATGGCAGCATGATGAATTTTGGTCCCATGTACTTACCTGGAACCTATAAAGTTGCTGCTTTCGATCCGGTGGCTTCATGTACCCAGTGGATGCTCGATTCGGTCGTGATTATTCAATCGCCTCAGGTGTTTACGTTGTTACCTGCTGGTGCAAATTGTGAACCTACCAATGTCATGTTGAGTGGTTCAGAGATTGGTGTATCCTATGAATTATTGAAGAATGGCCAGTCCATGAGCCCGCCCGTGATAATTGCTGGTACCGGCAACATGATATCATTCGGAATGCAAATGGGTGGCACCTACACAGCCAGGGCCATAGCAGGCAGCTTGAACTGCGAAAGCATGATGAACGGCACAGTCGAAGTTACTCCTATGCCTGTAGTAAACCTCGGAAACGATACCTTGCTTTGCAGCAATACAGTATATCAGGCATCGCCTCTTGTGGCAGGATATAGCTCCATGCAATGGAGTACTTCCGGAGACGGGACTTTTAACAATATCTCCATTCCCAATGCAATTTATACTCCCGGCCCGGGCGACCTTAGTTCAGGTTCAGTGGTGCTCACCCTCAGTTTAAATGGAACTCCGGAATGTCCGTCGGTAGTCGTCAGCGATCAGATTACCCTTAATTTCCATCCTCTACCTCTGGCCAACGCAGGTCCTGACCTAACAGGTTGTGAAGGATTGCCGGCAACCCTCACCGGTACCGGACTCAATTATTCCCAAGTGATGTGGACAACTTCCGGCGATGGTTTCTTTAGCTCTCCTGCAAGCGAAACCACCGATTACCTGCCGGGGCCGGCCGATAGAGCAGCTGGCCAGGTAACCCTTACCTTTACTGTTTGGGGCTCTCAGGCTTGCAGTACTACCACTCATAGCGATGATATGTTGCTAACCTTACAGCCTCTGCCTGTGGCCATAGCCGGGCCTGATACCACGATTTGTGAATCGAATATGGCCTATGTGCACGGCTCAGCCCTTTATGCAGGGAATGTTCCACAATGGATAACTACAGGAGATGGTATTTTCAATAATCCTTCAGCCTGGAAAACCACCTATACTCCGGGGACACAGGATAAACTTACGGGTATGGTACACCTGGTACTTAAAGTTACGGGGGTCAATACCTGCGCCTCGCAGTTTGCCACGGATACACTCACGCTTACCATACAACGTCTGCCCTTTATTAATCTTGGTCCCGACCTTACGGTTTGTGCCAATACTCCTGCGGTTGATCTCAGTGCCCAGGTTACCAATTACTCTGTATTGAATTGGGAAACTACCGGTTTTGGAACCTTCCAGCCCAATGGCGGCCTTACTACTGCCTATCAGGTAAATCCTTCTGATACTGTGGCAGGAAATATACTGGTGTTATTGAGGGCTTGGGGAACCGGACAATGTATCAACGGTACTCAAACCGATACACTTCAGTTATTCTTTGATCCTTTACCAGAGGTAATTGCAGGTGCTGACACTTTCAGTTGTGACGGAGCACCTGTACGGGTGAGTGTAAGAGCCATGCATGTTTCGGGCGTGTATTGGGAGACCCGCGGAAACGGCATCTTTGATGATCGTACTTCGCTAAATCCTGTTTATACACCTGGTTCTTTTGACATGGGTGCCGGTGGTGTCTGGTTGGTCGTTAAGGGCTTTGGAGCGGCTACCTGCATGGGCACTCTGGATACGGATAGCCTTTATGTGGAGATTAAACCTTTGCCTTCTGCTATTATATCGGGAGTGGATACCATTTGTAGGGGTCAACAGGCACAATTTACACTTCAGCTTACCGGTACTCCCCCCTGGACCGTTGAGGTATCCAATGGTCTTAATTCATGGACCTTCAGCAATATTCAAACTCCCGTTTACCAGGCTTCGGTTTCACCCATTGTCACCACCTCTTATTTCATTACCTCGGTGCAGGATGCTTTTTGTTCGGGAACGCAAATGACTGGCCTGGCAACGGTTTATGTGAACCCCAATCCGACATTATTTACGCTGAGTGCGTCGGGTAATGGATTTTTCTGCCCGGGCAGTCAGGGGTGTGAGCTTACCCTGAATGGCTCGCAGCAGGGAATTGTTTACCAATTGATGCGAGGTGGGGAACCGTTGGGTCAACCAGTTACCGGAACGGGTTATCCCTTATCCTTTGGCTGGTTCAATCTACCTGGTAATTATTATGTGATAGCTACCAACCCGGCAACTGGCTGTCAGGCTCAGATGAATGGTATAATTTTCCTGATAATGACTCCTGAGCCAGATGTGGATTTCTCTTCTGGTACCGCATGTCATAATCAGCCTGTTCAATTTACACTTTCGGGTAACAGTGTACAGGAAATTGTCTCCTTTGAATGGAATTTCGGGGATGGAAATACAGCGGTATATTTAAATGCAGTAAATCCTACCCATGTATATCAGGCTCCGGGTACTTATTGGGTTACCCTGACGGTTACCAATATATTCGGATGCCAGAGCAGTATTTTGCACCCGATAGAAGTGCATGTATTGCCTGTCTCCCTGTTTGCTGCTGAGGCCGGCACATGCCTGGGTACTCCGGTTTCTTTTGTTAATTACAGTTATTCCCAACAGCCTTCTTATATCCTTTCCTCACTTTGGAATTTTGGGGATGGTCAAACTCAACTCTTGAACTGGCCGGCCAGCCAGAATACTACCCATGTTTATGGGAATACTGGAACTTATAATGTTACTCTGACGGTTACGAATTCAGTAGGTTGTCAATCCTCTTCAAGTCAATTGATTGCCATTAACAGTGGCCCGTCGGCAGCATTCGCAGCAGGCAATGCATGTGGAGATATGGTTGTGACATTTACCGATTTTTCACAACCTGCTCAAGGGACTCAGCTCATAGGATGGCTTTGGGATTTTGGTGATCCGGCATCAGGAATCAATAATACTTCAACTCTTCAGAATCCTCAGCATACCTATGCTCAACCCGGCACTTATCCTGTGCGGTTGATTGTGTACTCATCAGATGGGTGCCAGGATACAGTAATTCAGAATGTTAATGTTAATCCTGCTCCTGTGGCTTCATTCAATGCTACTACAGCTTGCAGTGGATTGGCTACACAGTTTACCGATGCTTCATCCGGATCAGGAGTGCCCATTACTTCCTGGTTGTGGGACTTTGGCGACGGAACAGGAACTTCCAACTTGCAAAACCCTGTGCATACATACAGCTCACCAGGTACCTGGATGGTGACCCTTACCGTTACCAATGCTAATGGTTGTGTGGGAAGTATTACCCAACCTATCATCGTGATACCCGGACCTACGGCCTCCTTCGTTATGATTGCGCAGGCTTGTGTTGGCAGCGAAGTTTCTTTCCACGACCAATCGACGACACTCATTGGCTATATCACTCAATGGATTTGGGACTTTGGGGATGGTACTTCACAAACTGTTAATTTCCCTGCCAGCCCGCATGTAACTCATGTTTACAACTTAACAGGCACATATCAGGTTACTTTGACAGTAATATCTTCCACAGGTTGCCAGCATTTTACCACGCAAACCCTTGTTATTCAGAATGGGCCGGTGGCTGCCTTCCAGGAATCTCCTGTAAAGTGCCAGAATTCACCAGTTGATTTTACGGATCAATCCCTGGCATCTGGTGGTGCCCCCATTGTATCCTGGTTGTGGAATTTTGGTGATCCTGCCTCAGGTATCTACAATACATCGTCCGTACAGCATCCTCAGCATACCTTTGCGCTTCCGGGCACGTATAGTGTTAAGCTGATTATCCAAAATGCCATCGGTTGTATCGATTCAACTACAAAGCTGATAAATATTAAGCCCCAACCTACCTCCTTCTTCCAGGCTGATACGGTTTGTCTGGGTGATACTACTCTATTCGTTGATCAATCTACAGCCAATGCAGGACTTCTTACTTATTGGTCATGGAATTTCGGTGATGGAAGCGTGGGCAGTATTTTGCAAAACCCTGTACATCTATACGCAGCCCCGGGTACTTATTATCCTACCCTTACCGTTACTAATTCCTATGGTTGCGTAAACGATACTTCTCTTCCTGTTTACGTACGCACTTTGCCTCAAGCTGCTTTTGTGGTTTCTTCCACCAATTGCCACGGCTTACCGGTGCATTTTACCAATCAGAGTACCTTTACCGAGGGATATATTACTCAGTGGCACTGGATCTTTGGGGATGGAGAAGATACCACGATTAATTTCCCGGCAGTTCCGGATGTTGATCATATCTATCCTTTTACGGGTACTTACCTTGCTCAGCTTGAGGTAACTACCAATCACGGTTGTAATTCCGAAGCTTCGCAATTGGTAAATGTTGTGGCATCCCCAGTAGCTGATTTCACTACCGGAGCCTCTACTTGTGCTTCGCAGGCTGTGCAGTTTTACGATCAATCGGCTACCCCCGGTAATATACCTACTGTTTCATGGTTATGGGATTTTGGTGACCCGGCCTCGGGTATTTATAACACTTCAACACAACAGAATCCCTTGCATATATTTACCGGAACGAGCACTTATAATGTGAAACTTATCATTACCAATCTCAATGGATGTTCCGACACGATAATCAAACCTGTAGTGATCAGCCCTGCGCCCTTGGCTCAGTTTACAGCCGATACGGCCTGCCTGGGTACTCCCACGCATTTCACCGACCTTTCTATAACCCCCGTGGGAAATATAATTAGCTGGCTATGGAATTTTGGTGACGGATTTACTTCTAACCTCCAAAATCCTGAGCATACTTATGTAAATTGGGGTGTTTACAATGTCAGCTTAACAGTAACCAATTCAAACGGTTGTCAGCACGACACTACACTGTCGGTGCAGGTGAACCCCGTTCCGGCTGTTGCTTTCACATTTAGTAATACCTGTGCTCAAAGTCCGACTCAGTTCACCGATCTCTCGGTATCTCCTCAAGGAAATATATCGCAGTGGCTCTGGAATTTTGGTGACGGCCAGACCTCAACCCAGCAAAATCCTGTGCATACTTATGCAACCGGAGGTAGCTACATTGTAAGTCTTACGGTTACCAATACACAGGGTTGCAGTCATACTTCTGAGCAAACTGTTCATATTTTCAATCCCCCGACTGCCGGCTTCGCCTATAATTCGGTCTATTGTCCGGCTGGCCAAGTCAGCTTCCAGGATTTAACCGTAGGAAATGGCTCCCCAGTAACCTGGCGCAATTGGGATTTTGGCAACGGCAATTTTTCAACCACGGCTAACCCTGTGTATGTATATCCTCTGGTTGACTCTTGCTACAATGTCACCCTGACGGTTGGAAATGCATCGGGTTGCACCGACACGACAAGTCAGGTGGTTTGTGTGAAGCCTGCTTTTGGATTTACCTTTGATGCAGATGCAAGCTGTACAGGGCGTCCTACCTTGTTCAGGCCTTTAATCCAGGCTCAGGGCGATACCCTGCTGTTTGTGGAATGGTCCTTTGGAGATCCCGCCTCGGGTACACTCAATCAGAGTACAAGCTATTATGCCCAGCATACTTATACAAAGGCAGGTATTTATGGTGTCAAGCTTAAGGCCTGGAATAGCGATTATTGTGTAGATTCTGTTTATAAGTATATTACCGTGCTCGACCCGCCTGTAGCTGACTTCACCTGGCAATCGCAAACACCGCATTGCGATACGACAATTACTTTTACCCATTTGACCCTAACACAGGGAGCCCCAATTGACAGCCTGATATGGCAATTTGGTGATGGTACACAATTGGTGCAATACAATCCTGTACCTCCGGCTGTAACTCACCATTTCCCTGCCTTTGGAACCTACCAGGTTACCCTTTCGGCTTATGTGTCTAACCATTGCTCCGATCAGGTCTCCAAACAAGTAAAAGTTAAATGTCTCTCTGCTGATTTTGCCTTTGATACAGCTGCTTGCCAGAATGTAGGTGTGACTTTCAATGACCTCTCCGGACCCGTCTTGTCGATTACCAAATGGCTATGGTTATTCGGAGATGGTATGTATGAGGAATATACTTCATGGAAGCCATCCGTTTCGCATACTTTTAATCAGGCAGGCATATATAATGTGAAACTAATTACCCAGGGGGTTATCAATGGTTTGCCTGTTCAGGATAGTATTACTTACCCTGTTGTTGTATGGCCGGCACCGGTGGCAGCCTTCTCTGCAGGCAACCTCTGCATGGGAGATACTGTCCGCTTCGTCAATCAGTCGTGGGTAATGCTCGACAGCATTGCAGAAAATCATTGGTGGTTTGGTGACGGCCGAACATCTACCGCATGGGAGCCCGGGCATCGTTATAACAGTCCTGATACATCATTTAATGTACGCCTTTCGGTAGTAAGCCGTCATGGTTGTATGGATATTACAGAGTCGCTGATTGTGCTCAAGCCTTCGCCAGTTATTGATATACTGCCTAAAAATGGTCTCTTCTGTGGTGATGGTTATAAGGTGAATTTCCTGGAAAATTCGGGGAATACTTATACGGATTACTTGTGGATATGGGGCGATGGCGACACACTGCTGACTCACACTGCCTCAGCTCCCCATGTATATGCTGAGGGTGAATACAGCATAAAACTCAGTGTAATGAATGAAAATGGCTGTCATGCAGTCGATTCAACCAGGGTCAGGATAAAACCGGCCCCCACGGCAGGAATCTGGGTAGATAAATATAGAGCACCATTCAATGAACCTCGCTTCCGTTTTGAAGATAACAGCCAGTCGCCCTTAAGTCCCATTGTTCAATGGAACTGGCTTATCGACGATAACCTGCAGTTGTATTCAGGTTCAGGATTTGAAGGTGATTTACATAAGATGCTTATTCATTCAGGCAATAATCAATATTCTGTCGTAGATACAGGGTATCATAAGGTTAGTCTGGTTGTTACTAATTTGGAAGGTTGTACAGATACGGCAGCAGTGAATATTTACCTCGAACCGGTCCTGATTATTACAGCTCCCAATGCCTTTACCCCCAATCATGATAACCTGAACAATACCTTTAAACCTCATCTCCTCAATATTCGAAAGGAAAATTATCATCTCAGAATCTATAATCGTTGGGGGCAAATGGTTTTCGAAACCACAAACCCCGATGAGGCCTGGGATGGGTCATACAAAAATGAACCTTGTCCTCCAGGTACTTATATCTGGATGGTAGAATACCTCGATTTCAATGGTAAGCCTGAAAATAGAAAAGGCGCTGTGACTTTATTGAGATAATCTGTGAGTGTACCATTTCTTAAGGGAGGGACGACCTGGTGTTGTCTCTCCCATTTTATCTTCATCCAATCCCGGAGGTTAAGCATAAAGATTTTAATTTTGAACCACAAGAAATCAAATATTATATGCTTCACAAACCCACCCTGGTTATCGGCGTAAGCCGCAATCCTGACCGCTATGCCAACATGGCCGTCAGAGCCTTAAAAATGCATGGCCATCCTGTGTATGCCCTGGGACGAGAGGACTTTCTTTATGATGATATCTCTGTGCATTCTCTTTGGGAAAACATTCCTCAGGTACATACCATCACTCTTTATGTAAAACCTGAACACCAACGCTCTTATTATCAGAAGATTCTCAATTCGGGCGCCCGGCGTATCATTTTTAATCCCGGTACCTGGAACGATGAACTGGCAGAAATGGCCGCTCAAGCTGGAATAGAGACCGAAGATGGTTGCACCTTGGTTATGCTTTCTTCAGGTCAGTTTTAAGCCTGCCGGAAATAATTTGTAATTTCGCCCGTTTTCTTTATGTTCGTTTCAGGAGATTCTCCTTCTGAATGAACTTTTCAATCACATTTTATCGTGCCTTCAGAGATGGGTGCGATACTTTATATTTTGATGAATATTGGCGTATGATGAAAATATTTCGTTTGCTGCTGACTTTAATTCCGTTTTATTTCTTTACTCCTGATGCTGATGGACAAATTCAGCTCCGACTTCCGACTGACAGTACCTGCCGAACGGATACAGCCCTGATTTCCGTCAGAGCTTTCGATCTTCGCGATTGTGCTTCGTTCGAGATGTTTCTGGCTTTCGATCCGCAAGTCTTGCGTTTCGATAGTCTGTATTTTAAAAACCCTGCCCTGAGCGGCCTTTCTGCCTCAGAGACTTCTGCAGGAGTTGTCCGCATTGCCTGGACAGGTACTTCTGCTGTTCCTTTCGGGAATGGAAATATCTGCAAACTCCAGTTTACTGCTTTGCAAACGGGTTATTCCTCACTGAATTTCGATATCAACTCCAGTCATTTCAACGACATCAACGGAAATCCTCTCGCTGCTCTTTATAACGATGGCGGCCTGAAGGTTCACCCTAAAAATATTCAATATACCCTGAAGCAAATAATGACCGGCTGCCGGAAAGAAAATAAGGGACGCTATGCCATTTCTTTTTCTGCAGGAACCCCTCCTTACACCATAGATTGGGGCGCCGGATTCATCAACCCCGGTGTAGATACCGTGGTGTTGGGCGTCAGTGCCGGTGAACATCAGGTGAAAATTACTGACGGATATGGTTGCATTTATCGTGATAAATATTTTGTAAAAGTGCTGGCAGCTCCTAAAATTCATTTTACCTACGACCCTGATACCGTATATCTGCAAAAGCCTGAAGTTCAGTTTCATTCAAATATAGATTCACTGCAATCTGCCGGTCATGATGTATATTCCTGGCAATGGAATTTTGGGGAACCCGATTCTTCACGTTCTGTGGAGCTTCATCCTTTGCACACTTTTACCAGTGCTTTTCAGTTTTTCGAGGAAAACAAAAACGGATATTCAGTCAGGCTTTGGGCTATTAACGACGATGGCTGTGATACCACGGTGATTCGCGATCTTCCGCTGCACCGGCCGGTTCCTGAAGTTCCCAATGTGTTTACTCCCAATGGAGACGGGATCAACGACTTTCTGATTATCAAAGTAGATGGCAAAACCAAGGCCGAACAACCTTCCTTGTTGCGCTATTACGACCGCATGGAGCTGGTGATTCTCAACCGTTACGGCCGTAAAGTTTATGAAAGCAAAGATTATCGCAACGACTGGGACGGGAAAGGACTTGCCGACGGAACGTATTTTTATGTGCTTAAATGCGTGGGGCGTTTTGGTGAAGAAAAGTTTAAAGGTGTCGTAACCATTCTGGGCAGTGGGAAATAAGACGGATGAAAAGCAGATTGCTTGATGTAGAAGCTTTCCTGAAATATTCCGCTCCCCTGATAGATGTCAGGTCGCCTTCGGAGTTTAAGCGTGCACATATCCCGGGTGCTATAAATCTTCCTTTGCTTGACGACGAGATGCGTCATGCGGTGGGTTTAACCTATGCATGCAAAGGGCGGCAGGAGGCTGTGCGCGAGGGGTTGCGTGTAACTGCAAACTGGCTGCCTTTGCTTGCTGAGAAGCTTGAGGAAGTTTCGTCACTACAGGCTCTCCGCATCTATTGCTGGAGAGGAGGTATGCGCAGCAATGCCATGGCTTTTCTGGCAGGGTTGTTAGGTATTCCTTCGCTGGTGTTAGATGGAGGATACAAGACTTATCGGAGAATGGCACATGAGACATTTCAGATGCCTTGGAAACTGGTGGTATTGGGAGGAATGACCGGTAGCGGAAAAACAGAAAGACTGCAGGAACTGAGGGCTGCAGGGCAACAGGTGCTTGATTTGGAGGGTTTGGCTTCACACAAAGGGTCGGTCTTTGGGCATTTAGGGCAGGGGGCACAACCGACTACCGAGCATTTCGAGAACCTGATTTTTGAAATCCTTCGACAATTTGATTCATCCCGACCGGTTTGGGTAGAAGACGAAAGCATAACTGTTGGACGGTGTTTTATTCCGCGTGCTTTATTCGACCAGATGCAGCGGGCTCCGCTTCTTTGGCCTGAGGTTAAGCGCAGGGAGAGGGCCCGGCGCCTGGCCCGGGAATATGGAAACGTTGCTCCGCAGGAGCTGATTGATGCCGTGGATAGAATTGCCAGGAGGCTTGGTCTTCAAAGGGCCTCGCAGATAAAAGATATGATTACTTCAGGAGCGTTGATGGAGGCTGCTGAAAATCTGCTGGATTATTATGACAAGGCCTATCAGATATGTATCAACCGAAGAGCCCAAGACCTCATCTTTCGATTTTCAGATTATCCGGACATAAACCAAATGATAGCCTGGGCTGAGCAGCAGTATTAAGAAATGTTTTTTTAGCCACTCATTCACGAATAGTTCTCATCCGGCCTTTGCCCGTCATTCGTGCATTCGTGGCTTATTTCTTTTATGTTAGCCACTAATTCACGAATGCTTCTCATCCAACCTTCGCCCCTCATTCGTGCATTCGTGGCTTATATTTTTTT
>DDBO01000128.1 GCA_002332755.1 Bacteroidales bacterium UBA2030
CGCTGACTGAGCGAAGCCGAAGTCAGCGATTTTCCCCCTCTGCCTTTCTATAATTCAAATGACTCGTTTCATTCAGACATCTGGCTAGTTCGTGCAACTTTTCCGGCATATTTTTGATGAGGGCCTCTTTTTTCTTTCTACTCCAACCCTGAACTTGTTTCTCGCGGTAAAAAGCCTCATCAATCCTATTAAACTCTTCAAAGTACACCAGCTTCACCGGCAGGCGGTTTTTGGTGTGTATTGCACCCATACCGGCCTGATGTTGTGCTAATCTCAATTCAAGATTTTTAGTGCTACCAGTATAATAACTTCCATCCGCACATTCTAAGATGTACATGTAACCTTTCATTGACCGCAAAACATTTATTGTTGTATTACATATTTACTTCATTAAATTTAACCAGTGTTCTTCATAGGCTTTCATCTAAGGGACGGTTTATCTCAGAAGCAATACGCTTCCTTTGTAATATTCTTTGTCATTAAACATGTCGTAAACTGTTACAACCCAGATATACACTCCAACAGGACTCTCCACACCTTTAAATGTGCCATCCCATCCTTGTTCGGGATCAGTGGTTTCAAAAATCAATTCGCCCCACCGATTATAAATCTGGAAGAGGTAGCGGTCAGGTTTGAAATATTTGCCCATGGGTTTAAAGATGTCATTCCTTCCATTGTGGTTGGGCGAAAACGCATTAGGGATGAAAAAGCGCAATTCGGGATAAACCCTGATGTTTTTCATGAGTGTGTTGGAGCAGCCGTTTTGGTCAGTTACAGTTAGGGCAACCGCGTAATTGCCTGTGTCAGCAAAGATATGTGTTGGGTTAGTAGCGAGGGTGTCGTGGCCGTCACCAAAATCCCAATACCATTGGGTAATAGGTGAGGAGGTTCCGAAGCTTGCATCAAGGAAGCGGGCTTCTTCGAAGCGGGCCTTTATGCTGTCGGGTTTAAAGGTAAAGTCGACTACTGGCAGGGAGTGCAACGTGAGCTGCAAAGTGTCAGAGTTAGGACATTCTGCGTTTGAATATACCGTAAGGATAACATCCCAGGTGCCGGAAGCAAAAGTGTGTCTTATTTGGGGTATATCAGTCTCGAGAATAGTACCATCACCGAAGTTCCATACATACCGGTTGGCCTGCTGGTTGCTGTTTTCGCTTAAGGTTAATGTTAGCGTATCCGCACAGAAAACATTACCCGGAGCTGTTAATAAAGCACCCGGCAATACAGCGGGCTTTATCAGAGCCGATGCCGTATCGGTGCATCCAAAAGTATTTGTGACGCTTAAAATGACCAGGTAATTCGAAGTGTCGGCGAACTGATGAACCGGATTCTGTACTGTAGAGAAAGTGCCATCTCCGAAGTTCCAGAACCATTGGGTAAGGGGTGCTCCTGGGGTGGCGGTCTGGTCTTTGAAGACTACGGGCACACCCAGGCAGCCGGGTGTATGAATGAATGAAGCTACAGGCCCGGGATAAACTGTGATGCTAACCTCAGCAGTGTCCATGTAAAGTATACTACCGGTATTGGCAGTAATAATTTGCCTGATGGTGTAAGTGCCATGTTGTGAATAAGTATGAACAATAGTATCTAAGCGGGTTGGTGAATTGAATTGTGTACCGTCTCCTAAGTCCCAGAACCAGTTGGTGATGTTTACTGCACCAGAACCTGCAGCCGACATGTCTATGATTGTTACGGGTTGTCCGGAACATACCAAAGTATTGGCATTGAAACCTGCTTGCAGGCATGAGTAGCGGATCACTTCCTGGTTTAAAGTTGCGCTGCAACCGTTGGAGTTGGTTACTGTCAAAGTAGCCTGATAAATTCCTCCTTCCTCTCCATAATTGTGAATTACATTGGGCGAACCTGGTGCAAAAATTATTGTATCGCTGCCATCACCAAATTGCCAGTACCAGCTTACAATGGAATCGCTGTTGGGTTGGCTAAAATCAGTGAAAATTGTCGGATCGAGGCAGCCTGCTGGTGGAGCAGAGAAGGCAACAAGGGGAGGAGCATCAACAATGATGGGTTTAAATGCAATCGCGAGGCATCCATTCTGATTCCAGCCTTTCATTTGTACGTAATACATTCCGGGATTGGAGTATATGTGAGTGCCTATCAGGTTTGTTGAAGTTTGCCCATCTCCAAATGTCCACTCGGCCTGAAGGATGGTATCACCTATGGGCTGAGTGACTATAGGTGTAAAAATTACTGTGTCGCCCAGACAGTTGTTTTGTAAAGCGAAATCAACGACGAGGCCAGGTTTAACGTAAATGGTATCGAAAACTGTGTCTCTACATCCTCGTTCATCGGTAATGGCAAGCATTACAGTGTAGCTTGCATTGGTGATTGGATAGAAATAATAGGGATTTTTCTGGGTACTAAAGCTTTGACCCGGATAATTAAAGTCCCAAAGCCAGCTGTTGACATTGGTGCCCACTCCACTCGAAAGATCTTTGAAATAAATCAAACCTGCCGTGCATGTTGTATCCTTGTAAGTAAAGGAGGCCATTGGCAAGGGGTAAATTTCCAGAATATGACTAACCGAATCGGTGCAACCCCGGATGTCGGTGGTTATTAGGGTTGCAGAGTAGATACCAAGGTTGGTGTATATATGCTCAACATTAGGGGAATTGGGAGCGTAAATAGTAGTATCACTTCCATCTCCAAATCTCCAGGTCCATGAAAGTATAGGATTATCAGTGGCCAAACTTTGGTCAGTGAATGCGATGGCTGTATTCTGGCAGGTGGCAGGAGTGTGCTGGAAATTGGGAACAGGTAAGGAATCTACTTTAACCGGCAAAGTGACAAATGCTGCGCATCCGTTTGTATCTCCCGCCATTAAAGTAACCATAAATATGCCGGGATGAGTGAATTTATGGGTTGGATTTTGTAGTGACGAAGTATCGTAAACTCCCGACATGGGATCTCCAAAAGTCCAGTACCAGCTATTTATTTCGCCATAGGGAATAAGGGTCATGTCAGTAAAGTGGGTAGTATCGCCGAAGCAAACAGTATCGTATGCAAAATCGGGCATGGGCAATGGATAAACAACTACAGGCTGAACAATGGTGTCGAAGCAGCCGTTACTGTTTCCAACAATCAGGCTGACCATAAAAGTATCGGCCTGCGCATATAAATGGGTGGGATTAGGCAGGGTTGAATAAGAGCTGTCGCCGAAATCCCAGTTCCAACTCGTGATGATTCCGGAAGGAGTTGTGGCCTGAGATGTGAAATAAGTTACAGTGCCCTGACAAACATTGGATGCAG
>DDBO01000100.1 GCA_002332755.1 Bacteroidales bacterium UBA2030
GCGGACTCATAATCCGCAGGACGGGGGTTCGAATCCCCCTCCCGCTACTCAGAAGATAAATATCTATGCTGCAGAGTAATTCTTACCAAATGAAAGATAGAATACTTGCAGGTGCCTATGGTTCCTTAGGATCCGTAACTGGCCTGATAACAGGCTTACTCAATTTTCAAACTTTATTTGAGGCTATTACGCTGGGATTTATGGGCGCCTTAGGGGGTATTATAATCAAGGAACTCTGGATATACCTCAAGCGTAAGTTTGTCAAAAAAAGAGACCATGAAAATAAGTAAAAATTTTGTTATACAGGAATTTGTAGGCCCTGCGATAATCAATGCACTGGGCGAAAAAGCCATTCAATTGCTCGATTATCGCATTATCCTTATAGCCCAGTTTATCCGTGATTATTTCGGACGCCCCATGACAATTAATAACTGGCATATTGGAGGCCATTTTACCGAACGCGGCTTTCGCGAACCTCAAACACATACGGGCGCACCTTTTAGTCAGCATAAATTTGGCAGGGCCATCGATTTCACGTTGGATGGCCTATCGCCAGAAGAAATAAGAACAGAAATTTTAAAAAATCAGCAACTTTTTCTCGAAAAAGGACTGACATGTATTGAAGCAAAAACCCTTACTTGGGTGCACATAGATTGCCGATATACAGGTTTAGATAAAATTTTAATTGTATATCCCTAATTTAACAACTATGGCAAAAGCATTTAAAGATACAGCGGTAGGTAAATTTTTAACGGAAAATGCGCCCCATCTGCTGGATGTGATTGGGGATGTTTTTCCACCTGCTCAACTTATTAGCAACTTATTGACCCGGGAAGCTCCAGGTCTTACGCCTGAACAAAAGATTGAGTTTGAAAAATGCCTCAGGGAATACGAGCAAAACGAACTCAAAGCCTATTTGGCCGACGTAGCCAATGCTCGCGAGATGAATGTAAACATTCAGCAAAGCTCAAATGCTAGCTGGCTGGCCAAAAATGTAGGTTTCTTGATTGACCTGGTTATCGTAGTATGCACCATTATCCTTGTTTTATTGCTATACTTCAAACCTATACCTGGTGGCAATCGTGAAATTGCCTATGCTGTGCTGGGGGTGTTGCTTACAGGGCTTAGCACTGTACTGAATTTTTACCGTGGAAGTAGTAAAGGATCAGTTGACAAAAACGACATACTTTTAAAAACCCTCCAAAATGAAAAAGTTAACAAAGGATGAGCTCTTACAGTTAGCTACTGATGTTTTTAAACATTATCCAGGAGAAGATGAACTTTTGGCCACTACTGATGGCAATTTTTTCCTGGCAAATGCGGCTAACCATGCTGGCAACCATGCAAGGGCATTTGGACTTGAAGTCGTGAAAATCAAACGTAGCGAGGTTTTGCAAGAACCTATTCATGCAGAAGTAGGAAATACTAATCCAGTCGAATCAGTGGTAAACAAATCCGCTGATGAAACTCCTACAGAAGAACAGAATTCAAAAGATTCATCTGAAATGCAGGTTCCAGCTAAAAATAAAGGTAAAAGCAAAAAGACATTTTAAATCTAAGTAAACCATGAATGATGTAGTAATCGAAAAAGGCAGTGGGGGCCTGGGACGACGCACCGAGAGCGAGGATGCTACCAGCGGGTTGGTAGTAAATGGGCCTGCAGTAGCTGCAGGAGTACAGCTTAATACTCCCTATTTGTTTGCCTCCCTAGATGATGCAGTTTCTCTAGGCATTACTCCAGATTATGACATAAACAACAATGTGCTTGTTTATGAGCACATAAAAGAATTTTTCAGAATTGCACCCAATGCAAACCTCTGGTTTATGTTGAGTGAAGATACTGATAGTTATGAATATTTAATTGCCCAAAACGGTGTTAATCTTTTGCGTCATGCTGAAGGTAAAATAAGGCGCATGGCAATAGCCTGGAATAACACCTATGAAGCTCCTTTAGGCCCTGATAGCGAACAAGTGAAAGCAATTGCAAAGGCGCAGGAAATTGCAGTGGCTGAATTTTCTGAACATAGGCCTGTATTCTTTATTCTCGAAGGCAAAAGAATAAGTTTTGGAAACCCATTTAATGTACGTAGCCTGAATGCAGAAAATGTGATGGTGGTAATAGGCCAGAGCTTAGGTGTGGCATTGCGTAGTATAAAGCATAATCTTTATGGAGCTGTAGGCACAGCTTTAGGGGCAAGAGCCAAAGCTGCTGTAAATGTAAAACATAGCTGGGTAGATCGTTTCAATTGCTATGGCGGTTCACTCACAGCAGCAGGAATTAATGGTAATAAAATAGAAGGCCTTACCAAAGGCATGCTGGAAGCATTAGATGCTGCAGGGTATCAGTTCTTTAGAACTCATACTGGCATATCGGGATATTATTTCAATAGTACGGCTACAGCTACTTCGGTCACATCCGATTATGCCTATGCCGAAAATGTGGAAACAATGAATAAAGCAGCCCGGTTGGTCAGAGCTGCCTTATTGCCGTATGTAGATTCGCCGCAGAAAATCGATCCCAAAACCGGTAAACTTTCTGCCGAGGTAATCAAGCAATTTGAAACCGTCGGTAGAAAAGGGCTTGAAGAGATGCTCAGAAACGACGAGGTATCGGCTATCGATATTTATGTGGATCCCAACCAAAATTTGCTGGCTACATCAGAACTGGTGGTAAAATTTGAGATAATCCCTACAGGAAGCACATCCAAAATTACAGCCAAACTCGGATTCAAAAACCCCTTTTAAATCATGGAAGGAACACCTTTAATTAACGGAATAAGGCATTCGTGGGCCAACATCAGGGTTAACATTATGGGCCGGACGGTGCAGGGTATAACTGCTATTAGCTACGAAGACAAAGTAGAAAAGGTGAATAGCTACGGAGCCGGGCAATATCCTGTAAGTCGTGGATATGGCCGGTACGAAGCCAGTGCAAAAATCACCCTAAAGCACTACGAGGTGGAAGCCATACAAACCGCTGCACTGGCAGCTGGCGTTAGCCGTCTGCAAGATATTGCCCCCTTCGACATTGTAATATCTTATCTTAATCCCAATGATAAGATTGTTACGCATGTTATTAGAAACTGTGAGTTTACCAATAACAAACGAGAACTCAAGGAGGGCGATACCGGGTTCGAAACTGAGTTTGATTTGATTGTATCACATATAGAATGGGGGAACTGATTATGCCTAAAACAAACATCGTAACCGATGCAATGATCGCCATGTGGAAAAAGCAATATGGCGAAGTGTACTGCATACAGGTAAATGCAGAAGGCGAAGATAAACCGGAGCTTACCGGATACTTCCGAAAGCCTAACCTGGAAATTCTTTCAGCGGCATCATCGGCTACTAACCCTATTCAGCAGGGCAATATATTATTTGAAAATTGCTGGCTGGGCGGCGACGAGGCAATGGCTACCGATGATGAAGCCAGGCTTGGAGCTATGGCACAGCTTGCGCAGATATTTAAACCTCGGGTAGCCACTTTAAAAAAAATTTAAATGCCTGGCAAATTAATTCAACAACTGGTATTGACGATTTGCGGAAAGTTGCTGCCATCATCCGCCAGCAGTTTAATGTAAACCCTTACAAACTCAGCGATGAGGAATTCTGTAAGCTAGGCACTGAGGCACTATGGCTCAAAGAATATGACCTTATGAACCTAAAAGAAGCTGTAAAAGTCGGCGTTTATGAAGCCTTCATGGGTAAATGATTATTTGTGCCAGTAGTTTTTGATATACCACCGCAAAATTCTGTAAAGCAGGTAAAAACCAATGGCATAGATACTGAAAGCGAATAAATATAATAAAAAAGACATAAGATCATGAATAGTGCTGCAAATATAACGATTAATATTGATGGTAATGTGTTTGTGGCTATAAATGAGCTTAGGTCTCAATTTGCAAGGCTTTCAGGTACTGTGCAAAATATGGAGGAGAAGGTAGAGAATGCCTTCGGAAAAATAGAAAAAAGTGCTGCTGATGCTCAAAGCAGTTTACGTATTTTGGCTTTCGATGCCATGAATCGATTGGCTGAAACATTCGGACAACCATTTAGAAGTGGCACAGAGGCAATCTACGAGTATGATAGGGCTCTCAGAGAATTATCAGCCATAACAGGGACAAGTGGCCAGGCGCTTCAGCGAATGGGGGCATCGGCCCGCAAAATGGCAGCAGATTTTGGCGACAGTGCTATAGATCATCTGAATACCTACCAGGTATTGCTGTCCAAACTTACACCTGAGTTGGCCAGATCACCTCAAGCACTCGATTCATTGGCACGCTCCGTGGCCACGCTGGCCAAAACCATGAAAGGTGATACAATCGGAGCTGTTGAAGCCCTCACTGCTGCCATAAACCAATATGCGGTGGATTTAAGCAACCCGGTGCAGGCGGCTAAAGTTGCGAGAGATATGATGAATCAAATGGCTTCTGCTGCTCAAATAGGAGCCGTAGAAGTTCCAAAGGTAGCTGAGGCCTTGCAACAGAGCGGTGCTGCGGCTAGAGCAGCCAATGTTTCGTTCATAGAAACTAATGCAGCCCTTCAGGTGCTTGGTAAATTTGGAAAAGAAGGGGCAGAGGGCGGAGTTGCCTTACGGAATGTCTTGGGAATATTGAATAGACAGGATTTTCTACCCAAAGAAATTGTTCAGCGGCTACAAGCAGCGGGCATCGATGTGTCGCGGCTTGCCGATAAATCGCTTACCCTGGCCGATAGACTCGAAATGCTTAAGAGCATTGCCGATACTAATTTATTGGCTGGTATGTTTGGGACTGAGAATCAAGTAGCCGCCCAGGTGCTTATTGAGAATACAGAACTAATCCGCGAATTTACTCGGGAGATTTCATTGGCAGGCCCCGCAGGAGAAGAAATGGCAAATACCATCATGGCTGGCTACAAAGAAACGCATGATCGCATTCTACAATTCTTTGAAAACATTAAGATACAGGCATTTGGTGTCGTTGGTGGCCTTCTACCCTTCCTGGATGTCATTTTTACCCAGCTTAGTGGCATACTTCAACTTTCTCCAGGCTTATTGGCCTTGGCAGAAATATTCAAAAAGATTGGATGGGCCACTCGATTGCAAGCCCTATGGACGACAATATTAGGTGGTGTTACCAAAGTGCTAACAGCCATTCAATGGGGGCTGAATGCTGCTTTCGTGGCTTCTCCCATCGGGTGGGTGGTAGTGGCTATCGGGGTACTTGTGGGTGCATTTATCTATGCATGGAACAAATTTGAGGGTTTTCGTAAGTTTCTTTATGGCTTATGGGAAAGTTTTAAAGCTGTGTTTATGAATATTGGCAAATTAGCAAGTAGCGTACTAGGCGGCATTGGCAAGATGCTTGTAGGTTACTTTACATTTGATATTGATAAAATAAAGGAAGGTTTCTCGCAGCTTCAAGGGGCATTAGGCGATTATGGTAAAAGCATATCCTCTGCTTTTAAAGAAGGTGAACAAAAAAGTTTAACTAAAGACAATGTGAGAAAAACAAAAAAATCGACTGATACAAACACTTATACAGGATCAGTTAGCGATAAAGAATTAGACAGCCAGTATTCAGCATATAAAGATAAACCTCTTGTATCTAATTTTAGAGCTCAAAATAATCAATCAACAACATCATCAGGTGCAGGAGCTACAGTACGCAATGTGAATGTGAAGATTGAGAACCTTGTGGGTAAAATAGAAATTGTAACACAAAAACTTTCAGAATCACCTGGTCGAATTCAGGAAATGGTGAAAGATGCCCTGGTATCTGCAATTAGAGACACGGAGGTTATAATATCATGACGACAGAAATTAATATACCCGCCCTTTTGAAGTATGTAGGCATAAGTGGCTATTCTCCGCAACTGGGCGAAGCGATCAATCGAATGCTGCGTGCTAACGATACATCTACCTACAAAGCAGCTGCCCAGGATGTCGCAACTTCAATTTTTTTCCCTGGTTCTATATTTCCAGATCTGACTAAATTCATGCCTTTGCTTATTAAAGGAATTGATGGAGAAGATGATATAATTATTGATTCGGCTATAGTTAGCTTCAATACCTCTAAAAACATAGTTACTACCAAACTGCAAGGCAGGGATGGAACCGTGAAGGAGTATATTGCAGCCGGCGATTATATCATTGAGGTTAAAGGCTTGCTAACATATGATGGCCTTCGATGGCCACGGGATGAGGCCATCAAACTTCGAAAATTTCTTGAAGCGAAAACATCGCTGGAGATTGCACATGAGATACTTAATGCTTTCAATATCTATGAGATAGTCATAACTGACTACAATTTTCCGGTAACACCATTTATAAATGTTTTGCCATTTACCTTCTCTGCTATAAGCGAGCAAAAAACAGAACTTGTAATCATGGAAAAATGAGAGTAACAGACATTAAAATACAAATAGGGAAATTCGCTTTTAGTTATGTACACAACGTAGAGGCATCCACTGACTGGGAAAACCTTACCAATACCTGTGTCATTAAATTGCCTGCCAATCTCTCATTAAATGTCAATAAGCTACGTGATCTTATAAGACCTGGGGATAAAGTAGAGATAAATGCCGGCTACGACGCTAATTTGAATTTAATATTCAAAGGGTATGTTGCAGCAATAAGCCCTACAACCCCTATAGAACTTAGGTGCGAAGATGAAATGTATTTGCTAAAACAATCAACTATCAATGACCATCTATATAATTGCAAACTATCCACATTATTGAAAAGGCATTTTAATGACATTGCAATTAATTTTATTGATGCAGAAATCGGTGATTTTCGGATTGAAAATATGAACCGGGCTAAAGTTCTTGACAAACTCAAAGAATGGGGAATACATAGCTTTTTTAGACAAGGTGTGCTTGTGGTTGGCAAACCCTACGATGCAACATTTGCTCGTAAGATTGTTTATCATATTACCGGGACTAAATGCAATGTAATAGACGATAACCTGGAATATCGCCGTGCTAGCGATATCAAGCTTCGTGTAACAGCTATATCGCTTTACCCTGATGGTTCAAGAAAAGAAGTTAAAATAGGAGACGAAGGTGGCGAAAATCGTACCCTCAACTATTATAATCTATCTGTAAATGAACTTTCAAAAGCAGCCCAGCGCGATTATGAACGCATGGTTTATGATGGATACAGGGGAAGTTTCACAACATTTATTGAACCTTTTGTCCGTCAGGGCGATATAGTGGTTCTCAAATCTGTTGAAAACTCCGATCGCACAGGTGAATTTTGGGTTGATAAGGTTACTTATCGTTTAGGTACGGATGGTTTCCGACAGGAAATTAAAATAGGACCCAAAGCATGACACTCCAGGAAATTATCAAACAACTGAGTAAAAACACTACTACTCAATTGCAGATAGCCAAAGTAATAGAAGTAGGCGATCAGCAATGTACAGTAGATTTTGAGGATGGCAGACCAATACTGCAAGGTGTAAGGCTTAAAGCCGTTTTGGACAATAATGATAATACTTTTCTGCTGGTACCTAAAATCGGTAGTTATGTTGCGGTAGGGCCGATTATGAATAACAATGCCGTTCAGGCTGTCTTGGTTTGTTCAGAAGTAGAACGACTCGAGTTAAAAATATCTTCTACATACTTTGAAATAGACCAGGAAGGTTTTCTTTTGAAAATACAATCTGAAAATCTTGCTTCTGTGTTGAGTTCATTGATTGATGCCATTTGTAGTATTACAGTCCCAACTGCTACCGGTCCCTCTGGTGTGCCTATCAATTCTGCAACATTTACTACAATTAAAAACCGCCTTTTAAAAATTTTGAAGGATGCTTGATAAAAATAAACTAAAAAGATCCATCGAATCAGCTTTTCTCGAAGCACGCGGCAAAAACGATAATCCGGAAAATGCAATAGCCACGCTATCATCACAGATAGCTGATGCTATAGATGACTATGTACGTTCGCTTCAGATTACTTACAATACGGGGCTTACATCAGGCCCTTACCCGGTAGTCGGCGTATTTGGTTATTCATTATCGTAACATTCAAAACATGAAAGATTTTATACTTGATAATTCGAATGATCTGGCTACTTCTGAGGGCGATTTTTTAATCGATGTGCCTGATTTGCAGAATGTATCACTGCTGCTCTCAACCACCAAAGGAGATTGGAAAGAATCGCCAGCTATTGGTATTGGACTTATACGTTACCTCGATAGTCCTTTCTCTGCGTCCCAAAGGTTAAAAATGCTACGCGATATATCATTGCAAATTGAACTGGATGGCGGAACCACGCCAACAATTCAATTCAACGAATATGGCTTGTTGAATATCAATACTTACTATAAATGAGGACTATTCTTTCTAAAAAAAATCAAACTATTTTTGATATCGCCCTCCAGGAGTATGGCTATGTTGAGTGCGTTTTCAGTATTTTAGCAGCTAACGCGTTTCTCAGACCCGATATCTCATTAGATGATGGTCAGTTAATATTTTTACCTGATGAAACTATAAATCAGGATGTTGTAGATTATTATAAAAAAAATGATATCTACCCTTCTACTGGTAATGATGATTATATAACTCTAACACCTGACGATATGGTTAATATTACTCAAAAACTTAACTACTCACTTAACAATGGACCTACACAATTTTATGCTATTAGGGTTCCTAATCTAAAGGGCACATTGGTAGTACAAATAGATTATGATATACCATCCACTGTTACCCAAATTCATTTAGAGCAAAGTCTTGATGGTGAAGATTTTTCAATTATACCAGGCACTCATTTTACCTTAGTTGCTTCAGTAAAAAGTCATACCTTTAGCCTCATAGGACTCCTTACCAATTATGTTAGGGTAGTGGTAGATGTTTGTTCAGCTGGTGTTATTAAAGAAATAATATACAGAGTGTGATGGCACGAACAATTGCCGAAATTTACGATGCATTGAATCATGTTAAAAATAACATGCAGGAGCTTCATGCATTTGTAGTTGATAGTCGACAAGGATATACACTTGACAATGCAGAAACACTTTTAGCCGATTTATCTAATCGAAGCAGGGTAGCCATCTGGCGTTTATGGCTATGGCTTATAGCGGTAGCATCCTGGATGATTGAGAAACTTTATGATCAACATAAGGCAGAGGTAGAAAAAATTATCAATAGTAAAAGACCCCATACGCTTCGCTGGTATGCTGAAGAAAGCAAAAAATTTCAATATGGATATGCTCTCGAATGGTTGGGCGATTCCTTTGGCTATATCTCTGATCAACCCTATTCTCGCATCATTACTTACGCTTCAGCTACTGAAATAGGCGATAAAATCAAAATAAAGGTAGCCACAGGCACTATACCTGATATTAAACCATTATCTGTGCAGCAGCTATCCGCTTTCCGCGATTACTGGGCTAAAATGAAAGATGCTGGTGTTAAGCTCGAAATTGTTTCTCTGTCAGCTGACCAGGTGAAGGTAAATTTGAAAATTATACGCGATAGAATGGTGTTAGATGCGAACAATAAATTACTACGCGATTCATCCGTGAATCCTATTGAACAAGCAATAAAAATGTTTGGAGCAAGTTTAGAATACGATGGCGTCTTGCGCTTATCAGAGTTAGAAGAAGCCATACGCTTAGCTGAAGGGGTAGTAGATGCGAAAATAATTTCTGCCTACCATAGAGTGGCAGGTGGTGAATGGAGACCTATCGAAATGTATGTAGTACCTGAGTCAGGTTATTTCAATCTTAATATTGCAGAAAGCTCTTTCATATACGAAGATTTTGTTAATGTACCAATTAAAGATTAAACATGTGGTTTTTTTCACTTTTTAAATCCATCATATTATTAATACCGCCACCACTTCGCAAAACTCGTTTTCTGGCCTGGGTGAAAGTATCATTAAGTTATCTTTATATGCTCTCAGAGAGCTTGAAGATTTACAGATATTTTCTTCATCGCGATATTACAACAACTCCCCAGGTAATATATATTGAGAGGCTTCTCAACACGCGTTTTGGACGTAATGATATATTTATTTCTGAAGGTTACGAACTCGGTCCATGGATTTGGAACATACTACCACCAGTTGGTGAATTTGATTTTTATCTCGACCAACATGATAGCTATGTTTTCAATTCAAATGACGCTGAAACTATCAGTTTTATCGTAAACATTCCATCAATTTTGTATATTTACGCAAAAAATATTGCAGCTATTGTGCAAAAGTATAAGCTGCCTGGTAAATCATTTATCATTCAAATATTTTATATCTAATGAAAAGATTAAGAAATATTAGTGGAGGGATGCCGCTGCGGCTTCAAGATTTTGATCTAATCCAAGATAATTTGAATGACGCCATAGATTGCATTATTCAAAGTTTGGTTCCAGGTGAATCAGCTTTGATACTGAAAGGCCTTACTGTGGCCGATGGTAGTACAATAGTTGCTAATGCAGGCTGGTTATATCGCTCTGGTGAAATATACTTTGTGCCTCAAGCTAACTTTGCTTTCAATGCTTCGAAAATTTTGTATCTCATACCTAATACTACTACTGAAGAATCAAGAACTTTTAAAGATGGAAGCATCCATGAAGTTCATGAAATCCGTAACTATGCCTGGGGCTACGATGAGAATCCACCCATTTATGCTATTCGATATGATGAGCTATATACTCTTGATAAAATTTTAAAAGCAAATATACTTTCATTATTTGGCCAGACAGCAATTTTAGCACCTTTCATAACTCTACCTTATGCCTCAGGTTTTTCCCCAGCTACATCTCTCACTGGACTTGCATTACTATCTAACTCATTTAATGTTATGATGCTTCATGGCGCATTTACGGCGCAAAATGGTTACGGTAAACTTGCGTTATTACCAATTGGTCAAAGACCGAGCGCCGATGTAGTGGGTTATTTTTTTAATGGCACTTCAGCACCTGGTGTTCTTAAAATTAAGACCAATGGTGAAATACATGTTACTGGCGCTCATACCAGTCAAATAAATTATATTTCTTTCTTTTTCTACAAAGATTTTGGTAATAGTGTTAATTATAATTTACCGATAGGCGCTCCGGCTTTACCGGATTAAAAAAAATTAAAAACAATGGCAGGCACAAACAGAATTATTAATCTTTCGCTAACTAATTACTACAGAAATTACATAACAAAAACTGATGGAACTCCTTTTAACACACCAGATGAATTAGTGGCTTTTAGACCAATAGGAGAGCCAGGTGATTTTGCTCAGGTAATTTCAACTCAATCATTCTGGATGTGGCACCCTGGTGCTAGTTCCTGGGTTAACACAGATTCTGGTTCAAGTGGTAATAATGGCACCACTTATTGGTCTGACATTTTAAATAAACCGTCCGAATTCCCTCCATCGCAGCATAATCATCCTATATCAGACATTACTGATTTAGCAAGTAGTCTTATACAGATTATAGATGATACAAAAGAATATGCTGATAATAAAATTTCCTCAGAAAGTTTAATACTAAAAGATTATGCTGACGCTAAAGCCAACGTTGCTGAACAAAACGCTAAAAATTATGCTGATATTGCGGTACAGAATGCTACGGATAATATAGATCCTAATAAATTAGATAAAACTGGAGCCCTGGAAAACTATGTCTTAATGATTGGAGATGGACAAGCTTATTGGGGAGTTCCTAGATTAACATCTGCAACTTATATTGTTCCTACCGGAAGTTTTGATACTGCACTTAGAAATGCAATAAATAACGCAGTTGCTGGTGATGTACTTGATTTTACTGGTTGGACTGGTACACATTTTATAGATTCAACGAATGGAACAGTTAATATAAATAAACCACTAACACTATTATTTGGAACTGTAACTATAAAATTTAGAGCTAGAGGTAGAACTAGCCACATGTTTTATATAACAAGTTCTAGTGTAAGAATTATTGGTTATGGAAGATCTTCGAATGTCAACGATTTATCCGGTCCTACCAAATTTGTAATGGAAATAGATACAGGATTTACTAACGGCGGTTATCATATTAAAACTTGGAAAGCTTCTGCATTGAGATTTGATGGATTTGATTTAATCGGAGTTCGCTCAAATTATAATGAAGTTGAAGGTACATTTACTGGAGCTGGAGGAATATTTATAGAAAAAGAAAATCCAGACCAAGTTTCGAGTGGGAATAACGTAAATAATCTAATTATAAATAACGTATATATCCAGGGAACAGTTGCGCACGGTATTTATGTTGATACACCAATTATCTCTCGTATAACTAATGTACGAGTGTCGCAAGCTGGAAGACACGGAATATTTATTAAAGGTGGGACATCAATTGTTATAGATGCTACTTATGTAAGTAGTGCGCACTTGGCTGGATTTTGTTTATATGGAGTATCCTATAGTTCTATTATAGCTTCTGCTGCTGAAAATGCTGGGGTTGGATATTGGATTAGAAGTTGTTCTGCTGTTAACTTGTTTGGATCCGGTGCTGAAAATTGTATAAATAAGGGAAGTGGTAATCAAGTATTTGGCACTGGATTAAATAATAGTGGAATCCTTAATTATAACGGTACAGTTATAGATGACTGTTCTGCTGATTATAGAGATATTTTTAGAGGAACAAGTTATATAATTTCTGGTGGCAGAAATATTCTTTTAAATGGACCATATAGTATTAATGCATCATTAGTTGGAGAAGCTGGAACTACTTCAGTGTTATCTGCGCATTTTAGGATTATGTCTAATGCTAGATATATACAAATTCTTTCTCCAAGATGTGCAATGTCTACAGGTAATACATTTGCTGGAAGATTTGATCTAAGAATTGAAAATGTTGGTACAGATTATCCAAGAGACTGTACAATAGATTTTAATCCTTATGTTGATGGATCTGTTGTACCAGCTTTTGGTAAACCTTATGTAACTGAAATAAATGCAGATGGTGAAAACTGTCCTGTGTATAATGTGGGAGTAAATACACAGTTACGTTGGGGTAATACAAAATGGTGTTTTGAAAAATTATTTGCTCCTACCAGTAATATGTCATTTGACGTATCAAGTTATGATTTATTTAGAGCTGATAATTTTACAGCAATGACTGGCAATTATAGTTATCAGTTTACTAATCCTATTAAAGATAAAACTGTAATGATATATTTACCTCCACTAGGTACAGCAGTTATATCTTGGATAGGAAACATATACGTATTGTCTGGAGTATTAAGTACTACCGCACAAAACATAGTTTACGTTCATTGTGTTAGTGAATTAAATGGTGGTGTGTATTTTATAACATTTAGCCAACCGACTCCTATAAATAGTTAGTAATTTATATGGGTATGAGTAATAAAAATGCAAAACTGCTGATCTTATCTACAGTTAAAAAAAGGTTTCAAAATCAAGATGCCTTACGCATAGAATTAGAATTTTCTCATTTTGTAAATGCAATACAAGTTGTAAAAGCGTTATTAAAATATGATAAAAAGTGGGCATTTTCTATAAGTCTTGATGATGGATATGCAGATGCTTATAATAATGTTTTTAATATGTTTTATGGAAAATACCCAGACTTAAATAATGTTATCCATAATGGGTATTTTTTTACAGATGGTTGTGGTAATGATGTTATGTATAAATCTGGATTTGCTGGCCCACTTGTAGATTCTACTGGTAATGATTTTCATCATGAAAACCAAAATGCATATGTAAAATGGAGCGAATATGAATTTGCGTGCGATTTTGGATTTGATATGATGTATCAACAATATGGTCAACCAGCTATCGAAAATCTTATTACTTACAATGATTTTTATCAAGACACCATTAATGGTAGAAATTATGTATATAATAAATTAGAATTTAAACCCATATTTGGCACTTGTAATGAAGGTAATACTGGTTGGATAAATAACGAAGGTAAATGTCCGTTGTACGATGCTGGATGTAAAATCGTTGGGTTTAATAATAAAAGCGCAACTGTAGCTGGAGTATTTAAAACTTTAGAAGCAGGTTTAAATATAGAAGCTATTACAAATGATGATATTAGTAATGGAATTATAATGCGTAGAGCGTTAATTGATGAAACTACTGACACAAATAGTTTACAAACACAAATAAATTCTATAGCTAATGACACCGTAAAAAGATGGTTACATTATTTTACTCATAGAGTTACTTATACTACGCCTGTAACATCCGCTTCTATGTCAGTTGCTAAGTTTAAGTCTTTAATGGATTATTTGCATAGTAATTTTGGTAAAGGGGGGTTAGATAATATGTGGATGGCATCTCCACAGGAAGTTTATGAATATTTACACGCTTACCACAATTCAAATATAGAAATATATTATGAAGGTAATAGAGTTATAATAGTTGTCAAGTATAATAAACCCATTGATTTTAGGAGAGCTGCTATATCTTTGAGAGTTAATTTACCCTCAGCTCCAA
The DNA here is from genome assembly GCA_002332755.1 of Bacteroidales bacterium UBA2030. Lineage (GTDB taxonomy): Bacteria > Bacteroidota > Bacteroidia > Bacteroidales > TTA-H9 > UBA2030. The sequence goes on from DDBO01000100.1 coordinate 14,415, forward strand.
CTAAAATAGAAGTTTTTAATATTGCGTCTGTTACTACTAACATATCAACTAATTACCAAAATGGGTTAATTAATATAGAATGGACTCCTGAAATTGTGTCTGTTGCCAATAAATTTGTGACTAAAGCTGAAACTTCCAGACTACTTAAGGATAAAGATTTCGCTCAATTTATGGTAAATCGTATAACTGATTTATCTTTAAAATCGCCTTTACAATACAGAATTAACAATATTCAACCAATTCAAGAAAAGATATTTGCTTTTGATTTTGGAGTAGCTGGGTATTGGGAACAAGGTTTACCATGGAATAGTGTAACAAGTGCTACTACTGGGGTAAAATTAACATCGTTTAAAGAGTTTAACTCTGGTGAAACTGTGAATTATGGTCTTGAAATTACACAAGCATTTTATGCAGCTACTACAGTCGGAAATACTCCATCTACTCCAAATAGTGGAGTTTATCCTGATAAAGTATTAAAAGATTCTGTTTATAATTCTATATCTAATGGAATATCACAAAGTGCTATAAAAATCACTGGATTGAATAACGACTTACTATATGATTTTGAATTTTTAGCTAATAAAAGCAACATTGACACAACAACAAAGTATAAAATAGGAACACAAGAAGTATCGTTGTTTGCAAGAGATAATTTTACAAACACAGTTAGAATTGATAACGTTTCTCCAATTAACGGTGAAATAGAAATATTAGTTATAGCCCAAGTGCAACAAGGGCATTTAAACGGAATGAGGATTATTGAACACGGATAAAATTAAATTGTACATTTTGATTTGAGAAAATTACACATTTTGATTTGAGGATTATAAACAGCAGGCGCTATTTTGGG
>DDBO01000152.1 GCA_002332755.1 Bacteroidales bacterium UBA2030
CAAAGGGCCACCCGGGGATTGAGGATAATATGTCTGTTTGTACTGTATTTCCAAGGGGGTATCCACTCCCAATCGGCTCCACGGAAAAACAGGGCAATAAGCGTAAACATGAAATAAATGAAGGCAACCATCAATAAAAAATACCCTGAAAGAGTGTAGGCCTTATGCCCCATAAAACGTAAAAGATAAATCAGAAGGAGCATTACAATGGAACCCAATACCACCGGCAAAGGAGAAGAAAAATAATGCAAAATCTCCTGAACACCCAGAAAATACCATGGCCCCTTTGCTACTGCCGAGAAACCATCATGCAAGGGTGCAGCCAGGAAAAGGGATAGCAAAAGTGATATGAGAAGGGCATGCAAGGCAGGCTTAACCGCTGTCCACAGCAAACGCGAATGTTCAACAATAACAATAAACAAGATTATAGTAGCTGTGGCCACATGGTGAATATAAATAACCTGCAGATCATCAGGGCGGCCCAAAAAGAATTCCTTTAACCATTCTCCAGCAAAGGGAATTGAACCAAATATGGAACCCAGAATCTGTACTGCTTGCCGACTATCCGGGTCGTCTTTCAAAATAAAGCCAGAAATCAATACATAGAAAAGAAACACCAGAGCAAAAACCAAACGCATCCATATTCCATGCTTTACTACACCAAATTCCCGGCGCAAACCATAATCGAGGATGTGTATGAGTGTAGAAATCAAAAAGAGCTGTGCAGTCCAATAGTGAAAATTGCGGAAGAAGGCAGCCCAGGGATTAAAGATCATCATTTTGGAAACAGAAGCCCAGGCATTATGAACATCGTAAGGTAAAGCCAAAACTACCCCACTGGCTGCACAAAGTAAAAATGAAGCAGTTGCAGCCTGCCCGTACGGGTAGGCTTTGAGATATTCCCAGGTCTTTCTGGCTATGCTCTTCATTCTCTACTTATGAATACAAAGTAAAGATAAAAGGAATTATCTATTCAACTTGACCCATAATTTATCGGTTTCAGGAGAATAAATTGCCTCCAAACGATACAAAGGTTTAGAGGCAGGCCCTTTCACAGGCAAACCTTCTCTGTTGAAACGACTGCCATGGCATGGACAATGAAGCTGATCGTCGCGTGCTTCGCGAATAGTGCAACCTAAATGTGTACAACGATTTTCAAAGGCGAAAAAACGATCACCTTCTCTGCTAATAATCACCTTATCGAGAACCAGAAATCCGTTTACCTCCGAAGCATTGATTACAAGTGTTTTTGTTCCTGTTTCCAATTGCCTTTGTCGATGCATCATGGCAGCAAAAGCGCCAAAAACGGGCAACCACAGGCCCCAAAAAAGCCTTTTTAAAAACTGACGCCTTGTCCACGGGCCCGGTCGCCTTAATTCACTCATTTTTAAAGACAATTAAAATTTTAAATTTTAAATTTCCCATGCGAAGGTACGGGGGTTTCGTCAGATTTCATTGTAAACCCATCCGGATACCAACAACAGGCAAAAATCTATGTAATTAAAAATAATTAAGATAACGCAATAAAATCTGCTTATTTCTGATTACCTTTGGATAGTAATTGCAATGCTGAAATGGTACCGAAGAACTTTGGTATTCTTTGCTTACTTGCTATACTCACACTTCACGCAACAGGTCAAGCGGGATTTACGGAAAACCGGGGGCAATGGCAAGAACCGTTTTTATACAAAGCCGATATAGCTACAGGTGTAAGTGTATTTATTGATCAGCATGCATTAATATTCAACCTGGCAGAACTCAGCCACAGGGAGGAAGACAATGCCGCTACAGGTAAACCAGATTATAACCACATCCATGGTCATGCCTTTCGGATTGTTTTCGACGGGGCTGTTTTTAAAGACATTTTTCCGGGAGATCCTCTCCCCGGATATGAAAATTTCTTTCTTACAAACGATTCAAAGAGGTGGGTCGGTGGATTGAAAAAATATAAAAATCTCATTTTAAACGAAATATGGCCCGGCATTGATTTGAAATTAGAAATCAGCGGAGGAAGGCTTAAATACACATTCTTTCTTCAAAAGGGGATTAATGCGAAGCGTATTAAGCTGTATTATGAAGGACTGGAGGAATTAAAACTGAACAACAAGACACTGGAACTAAAAACCAGTATCGGCAAAATTATTGAGAATGAACCTATTGCCTGGGATCAAAAGGGCAACAAAATTCAGGTTAGCTATCAGCTTAATGGGAATATTCTGCAATTCGACGTTCATGATTTTTTAGAAGAAGAAAGCCTGGTGATTGACCCTGAGTTAATTTTCTCTACATACACCGGCAGTACGGCAGACAATTGGGGTTTTTGTGGAACCTATGCTCCTGATAAGGCAGTGTATTCGGGGGGAATAGTATTCAGCACAGGATATCCGGTTAGTATAGGTGCCTGGCAGCAAAACTTTGCGGGGATATGCGATGTAGGAATAATAAAATATGATTCAACGGGTACCCAACGACTATGGGCCACCTATCTGGGAGGGCAATATGCGGACCTGCCCCACAGCATGATAGTAAACGAAGCCAAAGAATTGATAATACTGGGAACCACAGGTTCACTCAATTTCCCGGTAACCTCAGATGCATTTGATACCACCTTTAACGGAGGCACAGCCTTGAACTATGCCTCCCTGAGTTTTCCTCAAGGCAGCGATATGTTCATCACCATCTTGAGTGAAAATGGCACACAGCTTAAAGGGAGCACTTACATTGGAGGCTCTGATAATGATGGACTTAATTTCAGGCAGCGTTATGCCTCCTACCTGATGGCAGGAAACGATAGCCTTTATTTTAATTATGGCGATGGAGCAAGGGGGGAGGTTATTACCAACAACGCCAATGAAATTATAGCCGGTTCGTGTACATTTTCTCAAGATTTTCCTACGTCGGTTGGAGCGCCCCAACAGGCAAGCGGAGGCCAGCAGGATGGGGTAATATTTAAACTCGACAGGTATGCGCAGCACCTGCTATTCAGTACATATTGTGGTGGGAGTGGCGACGAAGCCATTTATTCCGTGGCGTTGGGGAGCGAAGGGAATCTTTATTTTGCCGGTGGCACCAATAGCAATAATCTTCCGGTTACCTCAGACACGTGGCAAAGTAGCCGGCCTGGCGGTAGTGCAGATGGATTCGCCGGTTACATTATTCCCGGACAGCCACAGTTTGCTGGTCTTACCTATTTTGGATCTCAGGCTTACGATCAGGTGTATTTTATCAAAACCGGACCCGATGGATATCCCTATCTTTATGGGCAGACCAAAGCCTCAGGAAATACCCTGATGATAAATGCCACCTATGGTCAACCCAATAGCGGTCAATTTATCGCAAAATTATCCCCCAATTTAAGCGACCTATTATGGAGTACTGTTTTCGGAACCGGCGACGGGAAACCCAATATATCACCCACAGCCTTCATGGTTGATGTTTGTAATCGCATTTATATAAGCGGTTGGGGACGAATTTTTGGAAATAGCGTGGTGAATGGGGTACCCTATCCATGGGGTTCGGTTTTTGGTACAGTAGGATTGCCTGTTACACCAGATGCCATTCAAACCCAGACAGATGGTCAGGATTTTTATGTAGCTGTATTTTCACCCAACGCTTCAGGTCTGGACTATGCTACATTTTTCGGCGAATTACATTATGCCGGATGCTCTTTCAGCGGCCATGACCACGTAGATGGAGGAACAAGCCGCTTCGACCCGCAAGGAAACATCATACAATCGGTTTGCGCTTCCTGCGGTAGTTGTCAACAGTTTCCAACTTCTCCCAATCCAGGAGCCTGGTCTAACTCAAACAATTCCTGGAATTGCAATAATGCTGTTTTCAAAATAAAACTGAAAAGCGATTTTGCCCTGGCCGGATTCGAGCAACCCACCTCAGGTTGCGCCCCACTGGCTGTTCAGTTTAAAAATACAGGGAGAGGCACTTCGTTTGAATGGGACTTTGGAGACCCTGCATCGGGTAGCAGCAACAGCTCGACCCAAGCCAATCCAGTGCACACATTTCAACATTCAGGAATTTACCCAATTCGCCAAATTGCCTGCTTACCAGGTAGCTGCAACGGCTGCGATACACTCGTTCGCCATCTTTTAGTACTCTCCGATACTACTATTCGATTAGATACACTCAAAATCTGCAAAGGAGAGTGGATTCAGGCCGGTATGATGCCCGTGCCCGGTTCAAACGCAACTTATCAATGGATACCTGCCTCAGGCCTCAGCGCTTCCACTATTCCCAATCCAATGGCCTCACCCTCTGCTACTACAGATTATATTTGTTTAGTAAGTCATGGTGGATGTACAGATACACTTTTACAAAGAATTGAAGTATCAAACATAGGCGCATTTGCCGGGAATGACACAACAGTTTGTTCTCCAGCGTTTACACTCACGGGCAATTCAGGAGCCAGAGGTTCAAACTTCCAGTGGTCTTCGTCACCCCTGTTTACGGATACTTTAAATTCAACATTCTCTGACAGCACCGCCACTATTAACCTTCTCAACTTTGGGAGCCATTTCTTCTACTTAAAAGTAATCAACGCAGAATGTGAAGCTATCGACAGTATTTTTATCGATTTCCAAGGGACTGAAATCGAGGCCGGAGGCGACAGGGAAATTTGTAAAGGCGATACAGTGCATCTGCAGGCTGTCAATCTCTTCGCATCTCATCCTGTTACATGGAATTGGCAACCCTCCGCAGCAATCCTGGGGAATAACCAGCAGCCCAATGTGACAGCCTTACCCGACAGCACAACCCTCTTTATAGTCACTGCAACTACCTCATGGGGATGCGTGGCGACGGATACAGTGAAAGTGGAAGTAAGCCGGATAGAACCCCATGCCGGAAGCCTCAATTGCTCCTGCCACGATCTTTGCAATGGCTCAGCCTGGGTAGCTCCTGCGGGAGGTTTTCCTCCTTATACGGTTAGTTTTAGCAATGGAGTCGCAGGCAACCTCATTCAGCAACTTTGCCCGGGTGAATACCTGGCCTATATCACCGACTCCCTGGGGTGTGATACGACTGTTCATTTTTTAATCACAGCCCCAAGCGAATTAAAGGTTGAAGCGCAAATAACGCCTCCGCTTTGCCATGGTGATAGCACCGGTTCTGTTCAATTACAGATTTCCGGTGGTACACCACCTTATATGGTTCAGTGGTCGAATGGAGCTACCGGAAATGCACTTAATAATTTGGGAGCAGGAACCTACATTGCATGGATTTCAGATGTCAACGATTGCGACACTACAATCGTCGTACAAATCGTTCAACCCTCAGCCATACAAATAACTCCTCACTTATATAATCCCATATGTAATGGACAAAGTAACGGAAGCATCTCCCTTTGGATGGAGGGTGCAACTCCGCCCTATACAGTAGTCTGGAATACCGGTGCTCAAGGAGATTCCATTGGTAATCTGCAGGCAGGGAACTATACTGCTTTAGTCAGCGATAATGTGGGATGCGATACGATTGTAAATCTGGTATTGACCGAACCAGAAGCCCTTCAGGCCTTTGCAGTGCTAAATCCCCCTCTGTGTTACGGACAGGCTTCCGGAAGTATTCGATTAACCGTTAGTGGAGGGATAGCCCCCTATAGCCTGCTGTGGAGCACGGGTGATACATCCTCCCTGTTGCATCAGCTTGAAGCAGGTAGTTATTCGTTAACCGTAACGGATAACAATGGCTGCCAGTTAGATACTACGTTTTCCCTTGAAAGCCCACCACCCTTTATCATCTACCCGACTCTGCATCATGTAACCTGTATGGGTTGGGGAGATGGTGCCATTGATGTTAATGTTCAGGGAGCAACTCCTCCTTATGTTTTTCAATGGAATACAGGTCAGACCAGTGCCTATGTGAACAACCTTTCCGGAGGTTTGTATAGCCTGACTATTACAGATACCTATCAATGTGATACAACGCTAAGCTTTAACATTATCGAAGCCACGAACCCTCTTCAGGTAGAATTTCTTGAACAAATGCCCAGCTGCTACGGATACAGCGACGGTCAACTCATTGCAAAAGTTAAAGGGGGTATTTCGCCCTACCAAATAAGCTGGCAGAATGGTCTTAGCGGAGACACAATTAAAAACGTTCCAGCGGGGATTTATTCCGCTGTTGTTACTGACCTTAATGGCTGCACCATTTTGGCAAGCGATACTGTTTTACAACCCGACAGCATAAGCATTCAGGCGCAGATCATCCATCAGCGCTGCGGAGGAGGCCAACCCGATGGTAGCATTCATTTGTCCATTCTTGGAGGGACACCTCCGTATGCTATTTCTTGGAATAATGGTATGAATGGCCTGGACATCGATAAGCTGAGTGCCGGGGTTTATCAGGCAACAATCACAGACACCAAAGGATGTCAATATACATACACAGCCATCGTGCATTCACCTGCACCCCTGGTTGCTGAGGTAATAACTAATCCGGCCTCTTGCCATGATAAGGCCGATGGAAACGCCATTCTTCATTTTACAGGCGGCACCGAGCCTTATACATTTATATGGGAAGATGCTTCCAACGATAATCCAAGATGGTCCATGACACCCGGCCACTACCCTTTTAAGCTGATTGATGCTGTTCAATGCACCCTGATTGACACGGTCTTCATTACAGCTCCAGCTCCACTCAGTGGAAGCGAAATGATAACCCCTCCTGAATGTGAAGCTTCCAACAACGCCTCGGTTCAGATAGAAGCTGAAGGAGGTACTCCGCCTTACCACATCGTTTGGGAAGATGGCTCGCTATCCTTTTTCCGCAACATGCTAGCACCTGCTATCTACAGCTATACCCTCTCCGACAGCCACCAATGTCAATACACTGACACCATGGAAATTAAGCTCCCTGACTGTAGTTTATTCATTCCCAATGTATTTACACCCAATGGAGACGGGGTCAACGATTACTTTATCATAAAAGGCATTGAGAACTTCCCGCATAATCAACTGTTAATTTTAAACCGTTGGGGAAGAGAAATCCTGCAGTTCAGTGGTTATAAAAATGAATGGGATGGGTGCGATGGCAGCGGCAGCCTGGTAGCCGAAGGGGTTTATTATTTCATTTTAAAATTGAGCAACGGTAAGGAGTATCACGGATCGGTAACGATTATCCGCTGATTCAAAATATTATGTATTTGTGAATAATTCTGCTTATTTTTGCCGCAAACGTTTGATAAACACCCATTCACCATAAAATCAAAGATTTATGAAAAAAGTTCTTGTTGCAACCGAGAAGCCTTTTGCATCGGCAGCCGTAGCTGCCATTCGCAAAGTGGTGGAAGATGCAGGATATACCCTTGCATTGCTTGAAAAATATACGGCCAAGGAAGACCTGCTCAAGGCTGTGGCCGACGTTGATGCATTGATCGTGCGCAGCGATATTGTCGATCGCGAAGTGCTGGATGCCGCCAAAAATTTAAAAATTGTGGTTAGAGCCGGCGCCGGTTACGACAACATAGATCTGACTGCCTGCACCGAAAAAGGTGTTGTAGCTATGAATACCCCAGGACAAAACAGCAATGCGGTAGCTGAACTGGCTTTTGCAATGATGCTTTACATGGCTCGGGGTGGCTTTGACGGTGGCACTGGTACTGAGCTTAGAGGTAAAACTTTAGGACTGCATGCCTATGGCAATGTAGGAAAATACATGGCAAAAATTGCACACGGATTCGGAATGGAGACTTACGCTTTCGACCCATTTGTGAGCAAAGAAGCTATGGAGGCAGACGGAGTGAAACCTATGGAAAAAGTGGAAGACCTTTATCGCACCTGCCAGTACGTTTCACTCCATATCCCGGCCAATGAGCAAACGAAAAAATCCATTGGTTTTGCACTGATGTCGTTGATGCCTAAAGGAGCAACTTTGGTTAATACTGCACGTAAAGAAGTGATTGATGAAGAAGGCTTACTTAAAATGTTCGCCGAACGCGCTGATTTTAAGTACCTGAGCGACATTGAACCTGCATGCAAAGCCGACATTGAAGCCAACTACCCAAAGCGCTTCTTTTTCACTCCTAAAAAGATGGGAGCTCAAACTTCAGAAGCCAACAACAATGCCGGAATTGCCGCAGCAAGGCAAATAGTAGATTTTTTCGAAAAAGGAGATATTCGATATAAAGTGAACAAATAATTTATTAATTTAGTCCCTGTTCTTTTCTTTCTGAAAACCGGATACATCCCCAAAGCATAACCATGCTTTGGGGAATCTCCCGGGGCATACTACACATGCTGATGAACCTCCACCAGCACGGCTTGCCGAACAAGAAACCTGAACCAGGTTTGGTATCAGGAAAATTTTAAAACTGCAACAGCATAACTCTCATATAAACAATAGTTTTATGGCATTCTTCAGGTTTCAAGATTTAAGGGTTTACCAGAGGATCCTTGAATTTGCAAGGTTAGCCGATGCCCAGGTTCAGAAAGAACCCGGAATGGACGGCGTGGAAGTTTTTCCCCGGCTTTCGGAGACAGCACTCCGGGCAGCAATGAAAATAGCCGAAGGAGCAAGTATGCCGCGAGATGTATTTGTACTGCAGGTGCGAGATTCTAAAACAAATATTCGCGAATGCGTTGTTCTTCTCGACTACGCCCACTCCAAAGGAATTATCAGCCAGGATAAATACTCCCAGCTGGTGAATGAACTCGAAGAAATCACCAGAATGTTAGGGGCGTTGATTACCTCACTGGGGCGCAACAATGCCTTGACAAATGGCGATAATCAGGAAGAAAAAGATTGGGACGCACCAAACGACTAATCTTTCATCAAAAAAAAACAAACATAACATGGCTATACTTAAACCTTTCAAAGGCTTACGTCCTCCTAAAGCGATCGCACACCTGGTAGCTGCCAGGCCTTACGATGTGCTCAATTCAGATGAAGCCCGCAAAGAAGCGGAAGGCAACCCCTATTCCTTGTTGCATATAACAAAACCCGAAATCGACCTTCCCCTGGGAACCGATGAACATGCACCTGAAGTGTATGAGAAGGCAGCTGAAAATTTCTGCAAATTCAGGGAAAATGGATGGTTGGTCCCAGACAATAAGGAACTACTCTACATTTATGCTCAGACGATGGAAGGTCGAACCCAGTACGGAATTGTGGGTTGTGCAGGTGTGGATGATTACCTCAATGGTATAATTAAAAAGCACGAACTCACCCGCAAAGACAAAGAAGAAGACCGAATGAAACACGTCAGGGTGACCAATGCCAATATGGAGCCTGTATTTTTCACCTATCCCGCTGTCGCAGAAATAGACCAGATTGTAGAAAATATCGTAAAAACCAGGGAACCGGAATACGACTTTACGGCTGCAGATGGATTCGGACACCATTTCTGGGTGATTGACGATGAAGCCACAATCCGGCGAATCGTTGAACTTTTTGCCCGGATTCCCTATACCTACGTCGCCGATGGTCATCACCGTACTGCTGCTGCCGCACTTGTGGGCGCAGAAAAACGTAAAAACAATCCTCACCATAAAGGCGACGAAGAATACAACTACTTTATGGCTGTACATTTTCCTGATAATCAACTACGTATTATTGACTACAACCGCGTGGTGAAAGACCTCAACGGCCTGTCCCCCGAAGAATTCCTCCACCGTCTGAATATACATTTTGAAGTCAAAGAAAAGGGAAGCCAGCCTTTTAAACCCACTCATTTGCACGAATTTAGCATGTACCTCGGTGGAAAATGGTATTCGATGGAAGCAAAGCCAGGCACTTACGACGATAACGACCCAATCGGAGTACTTGATGTAACTATCCTTAGTCGACTTGTTCTTGATGAAATCCTCGGCATTAAAGACCTACGCACCGACAAGCGCATCGATTTTGTGGGAGGCATCCGGGGGCTTGGTGAACTACAACGCAGAGTCGATAGCGGCGAAATGGCAGTTGCTTTTGCATTGTGGCCGGTATCCATGAAACAACTTATCGATATTGCAGATACAGGCAACATCATGCCACCCAAAACCACCTGGTTTGAACCCAAACTGCGTTCAGGCCTGGTTGTGCATACACTCGATTAAATCAGGTTATACGGTCAAAGGCCGGGGATAGTATCTCCCGGCCTTTTAATTGATATTTGCCATCTTCTCATTTACTCTATTACACTCGTCATTACTCTATTACAAACTCATTCATCTTCAAACTGAATCCAAAACTGCGAACCAGCTATGACTGCATCAGCTACTATTATCTGGGACTGGAATGGCACCTTACTCAATGATGTAGAATATAGTATTCAAACCATGAATTCACTGCTCAGCGAGAGGGGGCTCGATTTGATTGATTACGAAAAATACCGTCAATGGTTTGAATTTCCGGTAATAAAATATTACCAAAAATTGGGATTCGACTTCACTCGTGAATCGTTTGAGGAAGTCGGACTTGAATTCATGAAACGATATTTCGCTGGCATGGATTCCATAAAACTTTATGATCAGGCGGAAAGTTCGCTACGTTGGTTCAGGTCTATCGGATGCCGTCAGATGATCCTCTCATCTATGGAGCAGGAAATGCTTGGGAAAATGCTGAAAAATTTAAACATCCTCGATTTTTTTGAACATGTGGTGGGTATCGATAATCATTATGGTGGCGGGAAAATTGAAGCCGCCCACAAGCTTCATGCTATGCTGAATCCTAAAGACAACAGGGTATTGTTAATTGGAGATACCTTACACGATGCTGAAATTGGTCAACAAATGGGCTATCAGGTAGTTTTGGTCTCTCATGGCCATCAAGACCATCAAGTGTTGCGTAAAGCGAATGTACCTGTTATGGGTGACCTGGCCGAGTTGGTGGGGTGGTTTTACACATCAACATTCAAATAATTCTATAAAGACAACTAATAATCAGAGAATTAAATTATTTGAAAAAAGATTTCACCACCAAAATTATTCAATCATAATAAACGATGATGCATGCTTGAAAGGGCTGCTTCTTTATCTATTTAAGAAAAGGCAACTCATTATTAGCAACCCAAACAGGAAAAACCTTTTGGGAAGCCACCAGGCAAGATCTGAGGAATCCTAATTATATTTGCACAAGAACATAATTGAAAAATGGAAAAGATAACGATTCTGGGTGTCAGGATAACCAACAGAGCAGAAAAATCTCTGGCTGTGCAAGACGTGCTCACAATGTATGGATGTAGCATCCGTACACGCCTTGGACTTCACGATGTAGTAGATGGCAATTGCAGTCACACAGGTTTAATTTTGCTTGAGCTAACCGGTGTTGAAGAAGAGATGCAACGCCTTGAAAATGCTCTAAGAGCCATTGAAGGAGTTGAGGTTCAGAAAATGGTTTTCGCTTAATGCCAGCTGAGAAACGTTATTTCCTGCATTTTGCCTTCGACGGAACACAATATTGCGGATGGCAGCGTCAACCAAATGGCATTACGGTGCAGGAAACTCTCGAGAATCAGCTTGGGATACTCCTCAAACATCCTGTGATGCTCACGGGTTGCGGCCGAACAGATACAGGTGTTCATGCCACAGATTTTTATGCTCATTTTGATACCCCAGAACTCCCTTTAAACCGGAGGATAGAACTGTGCGAAGCACTTAATCATACACTCCCCCCCGATATCGTAATTTACGACATTCTTCCTGTGAGAGAAGAAGCGCATGCAAGGTATTCGGCCCTGTGGAGAACTTACAGATACTATGTTTCCACGCATAAAGACCCCTTCCACACTTCTTACCGATGGTTTCGTTTCCACCTCCCGGAGATTGAAAAAATGAATCAGGCAGCAGCATTGTTGCTGAAAACTGATGATTTCACAAGTTTTGCCAAACTGCATTCCAACAATACCAACAATCTTTGCAAGGTAACGGAGGCCCGATGGGAAAAGCACGGGCACGAGCTTATTTTCACCATTACGGCCAACCGTTTTCTCCGTAACATGGTAAGAGCTATTGTAGGAACTTTGTGGGATGTGGGTAGGGGGCGGTTTACGGTTGAAGAATTTCAAAGGCTCATTGCAAATAAAAACCGCTCACAGGCGGGAGCTTCTGTACCTGCAAGCGGTCTCTTCCTCGAAAAAGTAGAATATCCTGCGGAGATATTTTTGGCAAAAGATTAATCTGTCACTTCAGCAGGTCTTTAACATTATCCAGACTCCCATCCACAGGAGCAGGTTTTATTTTCAGCAAATGAGCAATCAGCGGATACAGATTTACGTTTTCAAAGGCTTTTGAGGTGTAACCCTTTTTGAAGGCAGGGCCGGTGGCATAAAATATGCCGTGCATATCGGGATTCTCATTGTCGTATCCGTGATTCCCGATATATTCCTTTTCTGTCCGATAAAGCTTCACATTCCAACCTTTGTTGGCAACTACCACCAGGTCGTGAATACGTGGATGGGTACCATAATGCAGACGAGCGGGCACTTCCTCTTTTTTCCACACCGTAAGCTGCGGAATCTTTTTCAGACGATTGTATAAAGAATCTTTATAAGCTGGAGTTGCCGAAATATTCAGGTGCATATCCATTCCTGAACCGCTCTCAATCCAATACTTAGGAACCAGTTCATCTATATAAAGCGTGTTACCGGGCTGCACTTCAGCCATGCCATGGTCGGAAACCACAAGAAAGTTGATCTTGGAGCCGAAGGGAAGCTCAGCCAGCCGTGTACGAAAAACACCTACCAGTGAATCGAGATAACTCACCATTTTTCCGGTAGAGGCTGCCAGTGGGCCTTCGTGGTGACTGATTTCATCAGGTTGATGAATATACCACATAATCAGATGAGGCCGACGAGCTTCGGGAAGTTGCAACCAACTGATAACAGTATCGATGCGGGCGGTGAATGGGATAGACTGGTCGTATTTTTTCCAGATGGAGGGGTATTTCCCTTTGATGGGTGCTTCGCTCCCTACCCAGAAAAAAGATGCGGTTTTTATGCCCTGGTTTTCGGCCGTAACCCAAATAGGCTCTCCTCCATAGAAGGCTGGATTTTCAATGCTCTTTCTGTTGGTCATTTCAAAAACCCCCACCTGGGGATCGTAAAAACCATTTTGAATAAGGCCATGATGGTCGGGGTAAAGACCTGTGGCCATCGAATAATGGTTGGGGAAAGTCTTGGTAGGAAAGCACGGTATCATCGCTTCGGCATGTACTCCTTCTTCAGCCATGCGATTGAGGTTAGGTGTAGAAAAATGCTGAGGATAATCCCAACGAAAGCCGTCGAGCGAGAGAACTACCACATACGGTTGTTTTTCAGGGCCACGGGTGCACGAAAAGGGAAGGTAAAGAGTGATGGCCAGGCCAATTATAACCAGGAGCCAACGGGCAATGGATATTCGCTTTTTATTCATGGGTTTTGGTTTTGCAGCAAAAATAAAGCTTTTGGAAAAAGCAGAAAATTAAAAAATCGTTAATTAACAACAGGGTTCAACCTTTCTTCTTCCACCAAAAGTAATTTTTCATAATCTCTTTGGCGAAGAGCAGTCCGGAGAATGTTGCGTGCATCACGTGTATCGGTAAATCTCTGTATGCAGGCGTGTAAAAAGTCGGTACTTCCATCAAAATCGTTAGCATAAAAAAAGCCAAAGCCTCGGTAACTTCCGTTAAGAACTTCCACAACGGATTTTTCTTCTTCCGAACGTCCTTTATGAATAAGATAAAAATTATCGTGATCCAATTTCACAGGAGCAATAGCTGCTTCCACTCTTTGATTGTAAGATTCAGGTGATTCGAGGCCGATACAGGCCCCATCGCATTGCCCAATAGAATGATGAAAACAGGCTCCGCGGCTTTTATAGAGACCGTTGAGTTTCTGGCACAGTCTGTAAGTCTCTGTCAGATAAAATAAGGCATTGCGCGCTGCAGTCATTGAATTAAAAGTAGTAATGGGGACCTTGTCTCCGTTGAGTTTTTCGGCTTTGAGGCAGAGGTAACCTTTCTCATCGTATTTTGCAAAAAGACCAATATTAAAGCCAATGCGCCTCTGCTGACGGTTGTAGATGGGTATATGACGTTTTATCTCCTCCGATTCGAGGAGCTGTGCAATAAGGTCGTTACCGGTGATTTCGAAAGAAACGTCGGCAATAGCAGCTCTCATTTCAAGGGCTTTACGGGTGGTATCGTTGTGCAGGTGTTGAAGAACCCGGTCTTTGATATTGCGGCTCTTACCAATATAAATAATATCGCCTCTTGGGTTGTAAAAATAATAAACCCCCGCCTCCTCGGGAAGCTGACGAATGGTTTCCACTGAAAGTGCTGAAAGTGTTCCCCTGAGATTAAGTTTTAAGGGATCGGGATCGATGGCAAGTAAACGTTCAAACAACTTTACCGTAGCCAGGGCATCGCCTGCAGCCCGGTGTCTTCCGTTAATTTCAATCCCCAAATCTGCACAAAGATTTCCCAGACTATAGGAACGCATTCCCGGAATGAGTTTCCGGCTTAGCTTAACGGTGCATAACTTCTCCCGCTCATAATGATATCCAAGTCTTTTAAACTCTTCACGGATAAATCCATAGTCGAAACCCACATTATGAGCCACAAAAACACGACCATCCGTCATTTCCACAACCTTACGGGCAATCTCGCAGAAGCGCGGAGCATCCACCACCATGGCATCGTTTATCCCGGTAATCTGGGTGATACGCCAGGGAATACGCTGCTCAGGATTAACAAGGGTTGTAAACTCTTCAGTGATTTGCTGCCCGTCATAGTTATAAATGGCAATTTCAATGATACGTCCATCCCTGGCCGAGGTTCCGGTTGTCTCCAGGTCGATGATGGAATATTTTCCCATGATGAAGATTGGGTTGAAATGAATAAAACTTAGATTTCCAGTTTATTCCGAATAGCTTTCACATCGTTTCTGATTTCGTTAACAGTGCCATAAATGGCATCCGTAGTAGCCAGGGGCTCGGGAAATTGTTCTGTCATATAGTTGACAAACTTCCATACTTCGCGCACATCTTTAATATCGACGTCGAAAGGCTCGTAAGCAGGGTTGAGCGAGAAAAGCCGCAAAGTCCCATCAATGTCGATACGATTTTCCACTACTTTAAATACGATACCATCGGAAAGGGTCAGAATAATGTAAGGGTAGCGGCTGCGTATGGTTTGCCAGTTCTGCACAAACTCTCCGGTTACATAAGCCCCAGGGGGGATGGGCAACATACTGTCACCCGAAATCTGGAAGGTACGATACTTCTTATTTTTCGACAAAAAGGGAAGCCTGAAGGTAGGCAACACGCTCACAAAGTCGGGATCGGCAAAACCCGTGGCATATCCGGCCTTGGCTTTTTCATTCACAAGTTCAATATTTTCTTCATTGTCAACATTAACCGTTGTAGCCAGAACCCTGAGATTAGTGCCCCTGACGAAGGGGTCGTGGCCATGCTCGAGCTGCCAAAGCTGACTTTCGGTAAGGCGACTAAGATCGACCCGGATAAGGGTATCTACTGAAATTTTGTAATAATCAGAAAAAGCCAGCAACACACTCATGGGAGGTTCGGCTATCCCATTCTCGTACCCACTGAGCGTTGGGCGTTTCATATCAAGGGCAATGGCTACCTCATCCTGGGTACGCCCCTTGCGCTTACGAAGAAATTTGATATTCTGAGCGAAAAACATGGCAGTAAAGTTTGCAGCAAAGATAAGCTTTTTTATTCAAAATTATTAATTTCTCACCAAAGAAAAGATTAAAAAATAAACAAACCCAAAACCCGGAACCAGGAACCTGGAACCTGGAAC
>DDBO01000162.1 GCA_002332755.1 Bacteroidales bacterium UBA2030
CCCTTTTTAAAATTCTGTCCAAAGAATAGGGGGTCAAACCATTTCCTATTCTTTGTGAAAATCTCATAGTTGTTTGTTTTTAAGGTTGCTGGTAATGTTTTTGGGCTTGGCGTTCGTGCGGGATACCAGGGCACAAAACAGGCAACCCAGCACTAAAGGTGGTTTGTAAAATTTCACTTGAATTTATGCACTTCACCCTGCATGACGCCAAACCCGTGTTATCGTAAGTTTTCTGTCAGTCTGAAGATGGTCTGATTTTAGTTTATACTGATGATGGCTTAATACAAGTTTCATTTATTAGTTGTCAAAGTTCGTTTGGTAATAAAAATTGTCCCACATCAAATTTGCTTAACAATTCAACCCCCGTCATGTCGTCCCTAAGTGCTTGAAATCTCTCTTTCATAATGTCAGCGTCTGGCGCTTGAAAATATATTTTCTTTAAGTTGGTCATACTGCCAATAATTTTCCTGTCAATCTCTCGATTGAAGAACGGGAAAGAATAACCAATAATTACGAGAGAAACGGTGTCCTTAGTATTTTCAATTGCTTTAGCTACAATGCCCTTTTCTGGATGTTCAGGTTCCCATGCAAAAGAGAGTGATGAGTGGATATTGCTTAAATAGGTTGCCGCACAAAACTTTTCGTCATTTGATCTACGAAAAATTTGTCAAATGGAACTTTTAAGTACGGTACATACATGTATTGTTGCCATCCTCCATCTGAGTATAATCCTGTCGTGCCATTTAGTTTGTAAATTCCAAAACCGGTGTATCTATCGTTGTAACAATACTTTGAGTTTATTCTTAACCAACTTTGATTTTTGCTTATCTCATATTGGTCAAAGTATTCGGAAAATGCAATTTCAAATTGATAGTCGTAGTTCCATGATAAAATTCTAACATTGTCGGGAAAGTTTGATAAGTTGTTGAGCAAAGAAGCAAAAAAAGCGTCATAACGGTAGTCCACTTTGTTCCGTGCTTGCTCAAATATGAAGAATACAGACATGGCAATTTTCAGTCGTTTTAGGTCTTCATATTTCCTCTTAATGAAAAGTTTTTTTGCAAATGTATCCACGCTTGCGTGGTTCTGGCTTGCCTCCATCATCCATTTTAAAGAGGCAATCATGTCAAGTTGAAATTCTCGATTTGTCTTTGGGTTAGGAAGTTGCAAGTCCGTGTATGTAAAAGTGTCGTCAAGTTTTAGGTGATCAATTTCTAATAGCTCAATCAACGCTTTCATTCTGTCAGGCATTTCACTTACGATTGGTAAAGCGTGTCTGCTTGCACCTGCACCAAATATGTATGTGATTTTATTCATTCCTTGTCTGTTCATTTAATTAGTCTGTTTCTCTGCTGTACTATTATAATAGAATAGCCGATAACTATTTTATAGGTGGTAAATTCTTGCGCTTTATTTCCATATTGGATGTATCAGCGAAATACTCCGGCCATACTAGTCCGTTAATGGCTTCAAAAGCCTTAATGGGCATGAATTTGGCTATTTTTACGCTGCAAAATCCCGTGATCCGGCTCCATACCCATATGAGCAAGGTGTTTACCCTCTTACGAATTTGAGCGTCCTTCTCGAACGCCCTTCTTACCCTCTCTTTGCCTTTGGGGTGTTTTAAACTCAGAGTTACACTTTCTTTTTTAATGCTAGTTTTTCCGTAGGCGGACATGAGCTTTTCGTATAATTGTTCTTAGGTAGATGTACAAAGAGAATTTGAAAAAATGCATAGAATCGAAATCTCTAACCATCGCAAATTTAATGAATAACATCTAAAATTCAATTCCTTTGAGCTTTTTAAGAAAAAATTATTAATAGAAAGGGAAGATTCTTTTAGTTTTATAAATTGATGATTTATAATACTTTATGTATTACGGCAGAAGCAATAAACGATAAAACATGGATGGGTTAATGCATACAAACGTAGTTACATACCCTTCAGAAAGCTTAACCCAAAGGAAGCAATAATCCCATGACCAATTATTTCAGCCTTATATGAAAAAAGGCTGCCTCGCGTGAGACAGCCCTTAGGGAGTATACCGGATATGCGGTTAAGTTCGATTCTTGCTTAGGTAAATAAGGCGAGAATTAGTACCTGCGATTATTTCCCTGATAACCACCGCGGTGATCATTGCGGAAATTGTCGCGGCGCGGCGATTCTCTGCGTTCCTCTGCCTTGTTCACAACAATTGCTCTTCCGTCAACTTCTGCACCATTAAGCTCGTCAATGGCTGCCTGGGCTTCAGCATCGTTGGGCATTTCAACAAATCCAAAACCTTTGCTGCGGCCGGAGAATTTGTCAGTAATAATTTTAGCCGAAGATACTTCTCCGTGCTCTTCAAAGATTTCTCTTAAATCTGCTTCCTGAAGTTTAAACGGAAGACTGCCTACAAAAATGTTCATCTTAAAACAAAAAAATTAGTTAGTAAATAAATAACGCTGCAAAGGTAGGGCTAAAAATCATGCAAAACATGTTTTTATGAAAATATTTTTTGAAAATTAATGCGATTCGGTATCCTATTTTGATCGAAAGAAATGTAAGTTGTTGTATTTCAATTGCTTGTGTGTTGGATAGTGACAGAGGTAATGATGGATTAATTGAATCAAAATTCCGTAAAGTTCAAATATTGTGGTTAGAGAGGTCGATATCGTTTGAAAAAAAAGCCCTTTAATAGGGTTCTTAATGAGAAGGAATACAACCTGAAAAGATCAGAATGGAGAAGAATAGCAAAAAGCTTAAAATAAAAAGCCCGCACTGGGCGGGCTTGAGGGTACACCGACAAAGCGGTTAAGAGCATTTCGTTTCTTTTGTTGGTCGAAAAACGTATGGATTAGTACCTGCGATTATTTCCCTGATAACCACCGCGGTGATCATTGCGGAAATTGTTGCGGCGGGGTGCTTCCTTGCGTTCTTCGGCTTTGTTAACAACGATGGTTCTGCCATCAACCTCAGCACCATTGAGTTCGTCGATAGCTGCCTGAGCTTCAGCATCATTAGGCATTTCAACAAAACCAAATCCCTTGCTGCGGCCGGAGAATTTGTCAGTAATAATTTTAACCGAAGCCACTTCTCCGTGTTCTTCAAAGATTTCTCTTAAATCAGCTTCCTGAAGTTTAAATGGAAGGCTGCCAACAAAAATGTTCATCTTAAAACAAAAAATTAGTTAGTAAATAGATAACGCAGCAAAGGTAAGCTAAAAACCACAGGTTGTTGCATGTGCATGAAAATATTTTTTAAAAATTACTCATGGATTA
>DDBO01000178.1 GCA_002332755.1 Bacteroidales bacterium UBA2030
AAAGAATTTGAAAATATTGCAAATGCTTCCTTTGAAGGAATCATTATACATGATAAGGGGACAATTATTCATTTTAACCGCAAGGCAGAAGAATTATTTGGCCGGAAGGCCAGCGATATGAAGGGGAAAGCCGTTTACGATTTTTTTACCCCGGAGCACAGAGAATTTGTGAGAGATTTAGGTCAAAGTGACCAAGAGGCGAATTATCGCGCCGAAATTGAAAAACCTGATGGATCTCACATAGAGGTAGAAGTGTTATCCAAACCTTTTTATTATAAAAACCGTAAATTCAGAGTTGCTGCCATACGCGACATTACCCGTTTGCAAAAGCTAATTCGGGACAACCTGATACTGTGGACTGCGGTTGAACAAATGCCAGACATGTTCCTTTTTACGGATAAGAATGGCAATGTTATATATGCAAATTCAGCCTTTGAGAAAATTACGGGATATAAAAGGCATGAAGTTCAAGGGCAAAATCCACGATTGGTGAAATCTGGAGTACATAACGCCGACTTCTACAAAAGTATGTGGAAAACGCTCGAATCTGGCAAGGTTTGGTCTGGTGAGTTTTTAAATAGGAAGAAAGATGGGAGCCTTTTTTGGACAAGGGCAATCATTTCTCCCGTTAAAGATGAGAGAGGAGAAATAATATATTATGCTTCTGTAAGTGAGGATATTACAGAACAAAGAAAAGTAGCTGAAGAAATGAGAAGAAAGGATCTCCTCTACCGTCAGATGGCATCTAATTTGCCTGACACAGCAGTATTCCTCATCAATAGAGAGTTGAAATTTGAACTTGCCGAGGGCCGTGCTCTTACTGAAATTGGTCTTAAAGCACCCGATTTTTTTGATAAAAATGTGAATGTTGTTTTGAGCAATAATCAAGCACACCTCGAAGAATTTTTGCTAAAAGTTTTTGAAGGTCAATTCATAGCCTATCTTACCCGCTTCGGCGAAAAAGACTTTCAGGTAATTCTAACCCCTTTAACCGACACCGATGGAAATATAATTTTAGCGCTTATGCTGATGAAGGACATTACTGAGAGTATGCAGCGAGAAAAGCTTTTGATTGAAAATGAGAGGAAATTGAATGAATTGCTGGAAACCAAAAATAGATTTATTTCTATTCTGGCGCACGATTTGCGCAACCCTTTTTCTTCAATTCTTGGCTTTTGCGAGCTACTCCAGGATAATTACTTCGATTTTGATGACTCTAAAAAAATTGAATTTATTGGCCACATCCGCCATAGCGCTGAAAATACCCTCAACTTAATAAACTCTTTACTCAATTGGTCTCAATTACAACAAAATCAAGTACATGTTAAACATGTTTATGTGTTAGCCAGTGAAGTGCTCAAAGAAGCCATTGAAAGCACTGAATATATGGCAAAGCAAAAAGGGATCATTCTCAAACAGCAGGTTGAGGCAGATACAACTCTTTTAACAGATCCTGATGTACTTTCCACCATATTGCGAAACCTGATAACCAATGCTATTAAATACTCGTACCCTGGTTCTGAGGTTGTAGTGCGAGGCTGTCTGCCAGTTAATGGTAAGTGTTACGAGATCAAGGTTATTGATCATGGTGTTGGAATACCCAAGGAGGCAATTTCTGGATTATTCAATTTATCCAATAGCCGCTCAACCGAAGGGACTGCAAGGGAAAAAGGCTCAGGGATGGGATTGGTTCTGGTGAAAGAAATGGTTGAAAAATTGGGAAGCCTCGTACTCGTTGAAAGTGTCGTTGGTCAAGGGACAACATTTACCGTTCGCTTGCCTCTTGAAAGCTAAAATTCTTACTATCTATTTTTTTGCGGTGTATTTAACCACCTGAACTTTTTCGGTTGTAATCATGATGCCTGTATTTGCCTGGTCGATAATATCATTGAGTAAAGGCATAAAAGCTGAGATTTTTTCAGAAGTATCAACAATCTCAATAATTACAGGCATGTCTTCAGATAAAGCAAAAAGTTTAAATGTGTGAATGGTGGAGTTTATTCCATAGCCCATAATACCTCTCAGCACAGTAGCCCCCGCAAGCCCATTGCGTCGTGCGGCTTCCACTATTGCCTCGTATAGTAATTTCCCTTTAAATTTATCACTTTCACCCAGAAAAATCCTGAGCAATACTGCTTCACCTGACATTCTTTCCATTAGAGTAGGTTTTTCATCATTAGATATCCAACAATTGTAATTGCTATTCCCAGAAACACCGTTAACGAAACGTAGGTAAAGGCATAAAGATACTGACTTTCTCTTAACAGGTTCATGGTGTCAAGTGTAAAAGAGGAAAAAGTAGTAAAGCCTCCCAGCACTCCTGTAATGGCAAAGATACGCCATTGCGGGCCTAGAATCGTGGTTTGTTCAGAAATGGCAAACAGAATTCCAATAAGCAGTGCTCCGATTAAATTTACAATAAAAGTACCATAAGGAAAGCTTATTGGGAAAATCAGGGTAGAAAGCCTTTGCATCGAATATCTCAGGGCACTTCCAATGAACCCTCCAAGGCCCGTGATTAAAGCATATTTGAGCATTAATTGACTTGTATTATTTATCAAATACTTAAAATTAATAACAAATGGGTCTTATTATTGATTTAACAAATAATTGAGAAAATATTTTGGATCAATCGCCCCATCTTTTGTTGAATCGCAAATAAAGTTGCAAAAAAAAAGCTGCCCAAAAGCAGCTCAGTGGGGTGGGATGTACAGGATTCGAACCTGTGACCTCTACCGTGTGAAGGTAGCGCTCTAAACCAGCTGAGCTAACATCCCTTAATAATTGGGCATGCAAAAATAAGTACTTTCCTGCATTTACAGGTAATTAGTTTGAAATTTTTTACATTTGGCTCACTTTTTTTTTGAGGATTTACTCACTATTTAGATCCCTTCTTTCATTAAGAAATGACTGAATACATTTTTATATATGGACGCATATGTAAAAATAAAGGCCACTTCTTGATGAAGCAGCCACACAACGGATGTGGGATGTACAGGACTCGAACCTGTGACTTCCACCCTGTCAAGGTGACACTCTAAACCAACTGAGTTAACATCCCATCTTTTCGGGTGCAAAAGTAAAAAAAAACAGGCCTTGTGTCAAGAGGCCTGTTTTGACCAAATATATTTGTGGGTCTCCATTTTACTCAAGAAGAAGGTTTACCGAAACAACTCCAGGCCCTGCATTGATGCCAAGAGTGGGAGATATTTCGCTAAAAATCACAGGTTTTTTACCCGTCATCTTTTCAATTTCCTGAGCATACCAATTGGCTGTCTTAATATTGTTAAAATGAGTGATGGCGTAGTTCCATACTTTCTCTTTTTCAAGAATCCTGCGGATTTTATTAAGAACAATCTTTACTGTTCCAGCCTCGGTGAATGCCTTCCCTCCCTCCTGGCTTCTGCCTTCTTCGTTTACCAACACTACGGGTTTTATTTTCAGTGCATTAGCAATGAATCCTTTCATGGGGCTCAAACGTCCACTTCTAACCATATATTTCACGGTGGTAGAAGTTACTAACATATGGGTTCTCTTTTTCCATAGTTCTATGGCTTCCACAATCTCATCATGAGAGGCTCCTTCCTGAGCCATTTGTGCTGCTCTCAGTACCATCAGCCCTAAGGATCCTGATAGTTTAGCCGAGTTAATGACTGTTGCTTTCTTCCCATGTTCAGCCGAAACTTTTTCAGCGGCACTTCTGCTGTTATTATAGGTTCCGCTCATAGCAGCACTGATGTGCAAGCTGATAACTGATTCGTATTGAGTAAACAGGTAAGCATACCTGTTTACGAAATCTTGATAAGAGGGTTGAGAAGTGGAGGGGAAATCTTTGGATGAAAAGAAGAGTTTCTTAAAATGTTTGCCACTAATTGTGATGCCGTCAAGAAAATAGCTTTGACCAAAATGCACGTTGAGAGGCACAACGTGTATCTGATACTTGTCGCGCAAAATACGAGGGATATCACAGGTTGAGTCGGTGAGAATGGCTACCTTAGCCCGCTTTCCGGAGGCAACATTATTCTGAAATACCATATCATCCACTTTCTGATAGGTGATGGTACCATGATTCATTAACCTTTGGAAAACGGCTGAAGGATTATCGGTATGAATGTGAATGCGGGTCTTTGCTGAAGAACCAGCCACTACCAGGCTGTCTCCCATCAGGCTTATTTCTTTTCGAATGGCTTCATGATTAATGTTTTCTCCACTGATGAGAGCTTCGGTGCAGTAGCGGAAGGTGATTTCCTCATGAATAATATTGGTGAGTTCTTCAACTTTCGAAGCTTTTCTACTTCCCAATAAAACACGCAAACCTGCTCTGAAAAAATCAATAATCCCTTCCAGGAAAACAACAAAAGCCTTTGCCCCGGCGTCAACTACATCGGCTTTGGCAAGTGCCTGAAGTTTAAGTTTGGTTTTTTCTAAAGCTTCCCTTGCTTTTTCGAGGGAGCTTTCGAGCAAGGAAGTAAAATCGTCAAAACTGTCTTTAATTTGGTATATGTAGTCGGCCCACTCCCTGATCACAGTGATCATGGTGCCTTCTACGGGATTGGTTATCGCCTGGTAGGCATATTTGACAGATTCTTTAATAGCACTGGCAAATTCTTTTATCGTTAAGTTAGGGTACTTGTTTACTTCCGTGCTAAAACCATAAAGAAACTGTGCGAATATAAT
Organism: Bacteroidales bacterium UBA2030; assembly: GCA_002332755.1. Classification (GTDB taxonomy): domain Bacteria; phylum Bacteroidota; class Bacteroidia; order Bacteroidales; family TTA-H9; genus UBA2030. The sequence goes on from DDBO01000178.1 coordinate 4,678, forward strand.
GCCCGAGTTGCCACGGGCTCCTACCAATGCTGCATTAGCAAGCGAGTTTGCTGTAACCCTGAGATCGGGATTAGGTTCTACCAGTTCGATGATGCTTCGCATGGTGGAAGCAAAGTTCGTTCCTGTGTCTGCATCGGGAACGGGAAATACATTTATCTTATTTAGATGGTTCTGATTCTCGAATACTTTGCGGGCACCAGCCAGAAAACTGTAGTACAAACCTTTTCCGTCGATCGAGTAGATTTTTTTGTCCACTTTAAATATTTTGTTTTTCAATGCTTTCTGCTTTTTAGAATGGTTCACATTTCAAAAATTATCCATTGTACTTAAACAATTTTGAATACATTTAGTTCAATAATATTCGTGAATATGAACCATGACAAAAAGCGCGCAAAGATACGCTAAATTTTAAAATTTATATCTAATAAATTGTAAGCAATTGTAAGTGAATTACTTAATTTTCTTGCAACGTTTATCCAATTGGTGGGCTTCAATTAAATAATTAAGGCTGTCGGTGAGTGTTTCTCCATTGGTTTTAAAGTAGCAATGCCATATTTCTTCAAACGGATCTTCATCCGAAATATAGGGCAGTAGTGCCGACGGGTCGGAGGGATTCGAAACATACTCTTCATAGCTTAAACTCAGGAAAACCGTCCTGGGGCCAATACCTTTCCTGTCAAACAGATAACCTTTGCTTAGCGAAAGGGGATATCTGAAACTCCCATCCGCAAATCTCAGATCGCTGGGGTGAGGATAGCTAATTACGTGTTTTCCATCCTCAGAAACCATGATGGGCACATGCTTTCTGTAATCTCTCTTGGTTTTATAAATAACAACCGGTGCAGGACGCATGGCAAACTGGTCCGAATTAGGTTTACCCGATTGTTGGGTGACTTTACAACCTTGCCAGATTAAAGAAAGGATGATGATGGTTGACCCAAGAAAATTTTTCATCGATTTGATTTTTAATGATTTAATCTTAGGAAAGAAAAGATTTTATGGAATTTTTTTCTGATTTTAGAGAAGCGAGAGGTGAGGGGTGTATTGAAAATTTCTTCTGCCGGAATAACCCCTGAATGCCGCATGATAGGACTTTGTTCTGGATAAATGACCATAAAACTGATGTAATCGGGAAGACTGTTTAAGAAATGAGGTAGTTCTTCATGAATATTATGGAAAGATAGAGTGCCCCTTCTTGCCATTACATACACAAACAAGGTATCCTGGCTTTCAGCCTTAGGTTTATTTAAAACACCTTCGTTCCATGTATTTATCGGAATAAACTTGCATTCGCAAGAGATACGGGTTCGCTGCGAGATTAAGGAGAAGTAATCACTCAGGTTTTTTTCCGAATAGATTTCTAATCTGGCTTGAACAGAGAAAGCAATTTCAATAATTTTACGAGCCAGGCTGAAAAAGCCGGTTTCATATTCGGCGTTGGGTGGAACCCATAGTTTTATTGTATTAAAATTATGTATTGGCTGACGATGCCGAGTAACAATAATCATCTCCGGTACCTCACTGATAATGCGCTCCAATAAATTCCCAAAGAGTCGATCTGCAGTAGTAGGTAATCCTCCCCAGCCCAGCACAAGGTGGCTTGCTGAAATTTCTTTCATTGTTTTAATTATTCCGCTCACCACATTTATGTCAATCTTCATTAGTGTACGGAGGTATTTCTCATGTTCGGCGTGTGCAACCGCAATATCATTCAAAAATTTGCGGGTTTGTCGCAGCCTGTCTTCAAAACCCGGCCCATTTTCTTCAATCAAAGCTAAAGCAAATACCGATTCTTTGTCAGAGGTTTTGTCTCTAAAAGCCAGAGCGGCTTCAATTAGGCGTCCGGCTGTGGCAGGATTGGCAATCGGTACCAAAACCCGGTCGGGGCGTGCAGGTATTTCAGTAGTGTTTTCAACTTCTTGAATGGCAATCTTTCTTGCTGCAGATTCGGTGACCATTGTGGCGACGAGGCAAGTTGCTAAAATGAGCAAAATGGTGCCATTTAAAATATGTATGTCTATTAGACCGATTTTATAGCCAATAAAAATAACGGCAATGGTAGCAGCTGCATGTGAACTGCTCAGTCCGAAGATGAGTTTCCTTTGCAGGGGAGAATAAAAAAGTAATTTTTGAGACATCCAGGCAGCCAGCCATTTACCTAAAAGAGCTACTGCTGTGAGTAATCCCGCAACATACCAGGCAAAGGTGCCTCCTAATAACAATTTTAAGTCGACAACCATGCCCACACTGATTAAAAAGAAGGGAATGAAGAGAGAAGCACCTAAGAATTCTACCCGCTGATGAAGTATGAGATTCCCTGCTACCTGCCTGTTAAGGGAAATACCCGCTAAAAATGCTCCGATAATTGGTTCTAATCCAATTAATTTTGATAAAATTCCGGCAGCAAACATTAAAGTCAACAGAAAAACCATTCCTGAGGTACGGTCTTCAGAATTATGTCGGAAAAACCAGCGGCCCAGCTTAGGATAAACTAATAATATAAACGCTACCATAGTTAGGGCCAGGAGGGCTATTTTTATCATTTCTGAGCTGCCTCCTTTCCCTTCGTGAAAAGCAACAATAAAAGCCAGCAAGAGTAATACAGCGGTATCTGTGAATATGGTACCTCCGACAGCTGTAGCAACCGCTTCATTTTTCTGCAATTTATACCTCATTACAATTGGATACGCTACCAATGTGTGTGTCGAGAACATGCTTGATACCAGGAGCGCCCCTAAAGGCTTAAGATGCAATAAGTACAAACATACTGGATATCCAATAGCCAGAGGTAAGATAAATGTAAAAAAGCCGAAAAGCAGGCTGTGTCCGGTTTTTTTACGGAATTCTCCGAGGTTAAGCTCCAGCCCAGCCGTAAACATGATGTATAATAAACCTGCCGCTCCCAGTAATGCGATACCACCTTCGGGGTTGAATAAACCAAATCCTTCAGGGCCTAAAGCCACCCCGGATAAGATGTATCCCACCAAGCTTGGGATTCTGAGCCGTTGCAGAAATACTTGCGATAACAGAATAATGAGCATAATAACTCCGAAGACAAATAAGGGTTCGCCTTCGGTTGAGAATGATACATTCAGTAACATCGATGTTAGCGTTATTATTTTACAAAATTACATTTACTCCCTATTCTTTCAATTTTCTTAAATTTTTTATTGAATAATGACATTTTTAAAAATTTTGTCATGATATTTGCATGTTAAAATTGTTAACCCAAAGAAATTTCAAGCTATGAAAAAGTCATTATTGGTTTTGCTGGCTCTCGTAATTGCATTGCCGGGCCTGAAGGCACAAGACAATAATAAAGCCGAGCGTAAAGGCCCCATCATTACTTTTGACAAAAAGCTTCGCGACGAGGCCGGAAATTATGTTTGGGATTACGGTACTATTCAGCAGGGAGCCGATGGTTCATCATTTTTTGCTTTCAAAAACACCGGAACAGAACCTTTAGTGCTTTCCGAGGTGCGCTCTTCATGTGGATGCACAGTGCCCCGTTGGCCACGCGAGCCCATCATGCCGGGTAAAAGCGATACGATAAAAGTTAAGTATGATACCAAGAGATTGGGACAAATCAACAAGACAATTACTGTTATCTCCAATGCGGTCAACAATCCTGTTGTTCTTCGCATTAAAGGTAACGTTGTAGAAAAACCTGCTGAAGTAGTTCCTGTTAAGCCTGCTGGCGCTAGTGTACCTACCGGGAATAAGTAAGTCAGCAGAGTTTTGTACATTATTATTTTAAGGAGGGTGAAGCTTCTCGCCCTCCTTTTGCTTTAAAAATGGTCTCTATTGTTGAATTTCCTTTTTTAATATAAAGCGAGTCTATAACTTTGCAGCCAATCAATATCAAATACTAAAATCATGCCCGGTATATCTCAAAAAGGTAGGCAAATGCCGGCCTCACCCATACGCAAACTCGTTCCCTTTGCCGATAAATCTAAACAAAAAGGCATTAAAGTTTATCACCTGAATATTGGACAGCCTGATATCGAGACCCCTGAAGTTGCCCTTAAAGCAATTCACAATTTTCAACAAAAGGTAATCGAATATAGCCATTCAGCAGGCATAATCTCCTACCGTAGGAAACTGGCTGCCTACTACGAAAAAATTGGTTTACCTGTTTCACCTGATGAAATTATTGTGACCTGTGGGGCAAGTGAAGCTATTCTCTTTGCGATGCAAACAACCATGGACCCCGGTGATGAGATTATTATCCCCGAACCCTTTTATGCCAATTACAATGGTTTTGCTATAAACAGCGGGGTAGTAGTTAAGCCCATTCCCAGCCGTATTGAAGATGGATTTGCTTTGCCCCCTATCAGTGAATTCGAGAAAGCCATAACCCCTCGTACCAAAGCTATCATGATTTGTAATCCTAACAATCCTACGGGTTACCTGTATAGCCGCGAAGAACTGGAGGTACTCAGGGAGATCGCCTTAAAGTATGACCTATACCTGTTTGCCGATGAAGTATATCGCGAGTTTTGCTATGATGGCAAAAAGCATTTCAGTGTCATGCAGCTCGAAGGCCTGGAACAGCATGCCATTTTGATCGATTCGGTTAGCAAGCGATATAGCGAGTGTGGAGTACGTATTGGTTGTATGATTTCGCGCAACAAAGATGTGATCGCAACTGCCATGAAATTTGCTCAGGCCCGGCTTAGTCCTCCCACTTTGGGGCAGGTGGTGGCCGAAGCTTCGCTTGATACCCCTCAAGATTATTTTGATAAAGTGCTGAATGAATATTTGGCCAGGCGCAACACTGTGGTAAGTGCAATTAATAAAATGCCGGGTGCATTTTGCCCTAATCCACAGGGTGCTTTCTATGTAGTAGCCCGTCTGCCTATCGACAATAGTGATAAATTCTGTCAATGGCTGCTCGAGTCATTCGAATATAAAGGCGCTACGGTAATGCTTGCACCAGCCACTGGCTTTTATGCTACCCCGGGTAAAGGAACTGACGAAGTTAGAATATCCTACGTTTTGAACGTCGAAGATCTAACTAGAAGCATGGAGTGCCTGGCCGAAGCATTGAAAGTTTATCCTGGCCGTACGCTTTGATATTTTTTTCATGAGTATTCATTTTCAGGACATACTTTGCCATATTTTTGCCCAGAGAATGATACTCAATGCAATTCTTTTATATATTTGCAGCTCAATTTTAAAAAACCTTAAATATTAGTTTGTTACAACAAACTCCAACCGCTTATGCGGAACGCGGACTACAAATTAAGTATTCACCTTATCTCTATCTGCTATGGAAAATCTAGAGCCTAAAATTACGTCAGTCAACACCGAACCTCTGGAAGCATCAATGGAAAATTCATCAGAGGTAGTCAACGACATTGTTGAGGCAGTACCTGCAAATGAAACTGTTAGCGCGTCTGTAGATGCTGAGAAGCAGGAAAACGATAACATCGAAACGCTGAAAGCAGCTGAAACCGAGCTCAGCTCAGCCGATGAACAAGACGAACAAACATCGGCCGATGAAGCGCTACGAAGACAGATTGAAGCTGAATATCAGGAACAGAAAAACAAGCTTCACCACGAAGAAATCGATGAAGACGATGACAGCCTGCTATCTACTGAAGAATTTGAACAAATCGATTATGAAAGTTTAAGCAGGGAAAAATTAGTAGAACTCCTTGAATCGTTGGTCAATCGTGATGATATCAACGGAGTAAAAACTCAGGTGGGGCTTATCAGGGCTGCTTTTGTTCACCATAGCAAAGCACTCCAGCAGCAACAAAAAGAAGAATTTTTGGCTGCCGGTAACCGCGAGGAAGATTTTGAATATATTCCCGATGATATAGACCATAGATTTGACGCCGTCTTTGCCATTTATAAAGAAAAGAAGGAACAAATTGCCGAAGAAATTGAACGACAAAAGCAAGCGAATCTGGAAGCCAAACTGGCTATTTTGGAAAAATTGCGCGCGCTGATTAATTCTGAAGAATCACTCAAAAAGACCTATGATGAGTTTCGTGCACTACAAGATGAATGGAGAAAAATCGGCGTTGTTCCCAAGTCGGAAAATAATAGCTTATGGCAGAATTATCATTTTTTAGTTGAAAAATTTTTCGACAAAGTACGCATCAACCGCGAATTGCGCGACCTTGACATGAAGAAAAACCTCGAGAGCAAAATTGAACTCTGCGAAAAAGCCGAAGAATTGCTGCTCGAGCCCAACGTAATGAAGTCGTTCAAAGAACTTCAGCGCCTTCACGATAAATGGAAAGAAATTGGCCCTGTACCCTCTGAATATAAAGAAGAAATATGGGATCGTTTCCGCACGGCAACTGAAAAAATTAATGCCCGACGCCGTGAGTATTACGATAAACTCCATGAGGATTTGCAGAGCAATTATGAATCGAAAAAAGCTCTCATCGAAAAGGTGAGAGAAATTGTTGATAATCCAACCGAGTCAATAAAGGAATGGGAAGCCAGAACAAAAAATATCAACGAACTATTCAATATCTGGCGTAGTATTGGCCCGGCTCCACGCAAGGTTAACGACCAAATTTGGTCGGAGTTTAAGTCTCTCATGGATCAATTCTTTAAGCAGAAGGCTGAGTTTTTTGCCCGCATTAAGGAACAGCAGATGCACAATTATAACCTTAAATTGGATTTGTGCATTCAGGCAGAATCCCTTATGAACAGTACGGATTGGAAAAATACCACTCAGGAATTGATCAAGTTGCAGGAAGCATGGAGAGAAATTGGACCGGTTCCGCGTCGCCATTCCGATAAAATATGGAAACGCTTCCGTAGTGCCTGCGATTATTTCTTCAGGGCTAAAGAAGCTCACTTTGCTGAAATTCGTAATAAAGAAAAGGAAAATCTACGCCTCAAAGAAGAACTTATCAAACAGGTAGAAGAATATCCTTACACTAACGATAAGGCCGAAAACCTTAAAGTTTTGAAAGAGTTTCAGCGCAAATGGGTGGAAATTGGCTTCGTTCCTTTTCAGGAAAAAGAGAGATTGCAGACAGCTTTTCGTAAGGCCATTAGTCAGCAACTCGATAAGCTCAAAATCAATCCTGTGGAAATGGATGACTCTTCCTTCCGTTCCCGCATCGAGCATGCTAAGGATACCCCAGAAGGACAAAAGGCCATTATTCGCGAAATAAATTTCTTGCAGGGCAAAATCAATAAAATGACAGAAGATGTTACTCTGTGGGAAAACAACCTCGGTTTCTTAGCTAATAGCAAAAATGCTGAAATTCTGCGTCAGGAATTTGAAAAGAAAATCGAGAAGACGAAACAGGAGATTAAGTTTTTGGAAGCTAAGGTTAAATTCCTTCGCGATGAATTGACCAAGAAGTAATGCCATTTTAGGCAATTGCTATAACCCACATAGTAAGCTAAAAGGGATAGGCAATCAGTATGTCTATCCCTTTGTCTTTTAGAATTGTCTTAATAATGATGTGTTTTAATTATGACCTTTTTATCAGACCGTAAAGAAGGATTTGCATAACCTTGCTCATCCGCTCATCCACTTTTTCGCTGTCAACCAATTGGAGAAAAAGCGGATTTTCCAAACCACTCATAGCTGCCAGAATAGCAAGAGAAGCGGTATGAATATCTTCCACCTCAAAAATACCCTTGGCCTTGCCTGCATGCAAAATGGCTTGGAGTGTTGCCAATTCCTTTCGTTGGTACTTTTCTCTCACTTTGTTGATAAGCTCAAGGTGTTGAAGGTATTCATCTTTTAAAGCACTATAAAAATTAGCAAGCTCTTTCATGAGTGAAAGCCTCATGGTTACATATCCCCTGAGTTGGTTAATGGGATTATCTCTATGCTCTCTGATTACCCTGGCCAACTCAGCTCTAAGGGCAAGTGCCTCATGCTCAACGACAGCCGAAAAAATTTCCTCTTTCCCTTTAAAATAATAATATACTGAGCCTTTTGCCTTTCCCAAGGCACTGGCAATATCGTCGATTGTGGTTTTGCGGTAACCAAAGCGGGCAAAAAGCTTCCGTGAGGTTTGAATGATAACCTCTTTATAATCCAGGTTTGATTGCAGCATCTGATTTTGTAATTTAGGTTAAAATTACGAATAATCTGTTAGAATATTCAAATGGTGGATTAATTCTTATTTATCAACAACTTATGTATGGGGTATTTGCAATTTTCCTTACGACAGACATTTGAAATTGAAGATAAAACAGCTTGCTGAAAAGTCGGTAATGATTAGATTTGCAGATTAAGCAGAAATAGCAGAAAGTTTTCACCTAAAAGGGTCAAATGAAGAATAAGAAACATTTCTATGTGGTGTGGAAGGGGGCCGAAACTGGTGTTTTCGCCTCTTGGGAGGAATGTTTTAAGCGTATAAAGGGATATGCGGGTGCACAATACATGGGTTTTGCCACCAAGGAAGAAGCATTGAAAGCCTTTGCCTCCAACCCTGATGAATACTTGGGGAAAAATAAAAAAGCAGGATATTTAAAATTGTCTGAAGGTGAGAGAGATGCGCGTCCTATCATACCAAGCCTTTGCGTAGATGCTGCTTGTTCAGGCAATCCGGGTAAAATGGAATATCGTGGTGTTGAAACAGCTACGGGAGTCGAGATTTTTCGTCAAGGACCCTTCGAAGATGCCACTAATAATATAGGAGAATTTCTGGCCATTGTTCACGCCCTTGCTTACCTGAGAAAGTTGGGTTCCGATATTCCGGTTTATTCCGATAGCCGCAATGCTCTTTTGTGGGTGAAGGGTAAGAAAGCAAAGACTCTTCTTAAGAAAACTCCTCTCAATAGCAGAGTTTTCGATATGATTGAAAGGGCTGAGAAATGGTTAGCAGAAAATGACTATCCTAATCAATTGCTGAAATGGGAAACCCAGTTGTGGGGGGAGATTCCGGCTGATTTTGGACGAAAATAAATTATTCGATCAACCCCCTGCCGGATTTGGTTATTTTTCCTTGCTCATTTAGGCTGGCCACTACTTTATCGAGAACCCCATTGACAAATTGCCCGCTTTTAGGAGTACTGTATGCTTTTGCCAAATCAATATATTCGTTCAGCGTTACTTTCACGGGTATAGAAGGGAATTCCGTAAGTTCAACAACGGCCATTTTTAGCAGCAACATATCCATGACGGCCAGCCTTTCCGGGTCCCAGTTAGTAATTTTATCAATGATTAAACCAGAAATTTCATTATCGCGCAGGATAGTTTTTTGAAAGAGGCGATTTACAAAAATCTCATCACTGTCTTCCTCGTCGAAGCCAGGTTTAAAAAGAGGAGGCAGAGGAGAAAATTCGTCCCACGATGCTTTGAACTCATTCAGTATGCGTTTAGCAAGGCCTGCTGCAATATGGTAGTCGTTTTCCGGATAAAAACTATCTTCCTCCACATGAATCTCCAGTCCATCGGCCGGGCTGCCAGCCTCACGATACAATTTAATAAAGATTTCGCGATCAGGCAGATCTTCGGGGTTTTCAGAGAAAAGCTTATCTGAGGTTATTTTAAAAGTTTGGTGTCTGGCATCGTTGGCCCAAAAAATATTTTTTTCTTCCAGAAGGGCCTGAACTCCTTCGTCGGGTACGACAAAATTTTCTAATATGTTGATTATAAAATCTTTATCTGTCTTAAAACTCCCGGCAGGAGTAGCCATATAAGCTGCATATGCTGGCGATTCTTTAATTGCGGTAAGAAGTCGGCGAATGGTTTCAGGATAATTGCCCCACGAAATTTTCAACCTGTCGGCAAGTTTAAGAAAACTACGGTTGTTTTCGATTTTCAGAATCAACGCGTTTTCGACAAACCTTAGGTTGGGATAAAGGTCTTCAGGAGTGGGGAGATGTTTTTTCCGTCCTTCATCGATTAGCGTACGGGCAAGAGATACAATTTCAAGCAAAAAAGAAATTTGATAAATTGCCAGGTCATAGAGTCTTTCGATGCTGGCAAGCAATTGTTTACGTGCGCTCTCGAGGTTATGAATATCAGACTGGTGATAGGCGTAAATGGCCTGTAAAACCTTGATTCGTAAGTGTCTTCTTGATAACATTTTGGCAAAGGACGGTTTTTAAAAAGAATTGCAAAGGTACTCTAAATTCTTTAATCCTTTATCCTCAAATGAGTTTTTGTTTCTTTATGCATTTCACATTACATTTGTCGCGGAAAATGTGTTAAAGCGATGGAAGAAAACGGAAAAGCTTTTTTTGAGGAACTTTTTTCGAAAACCGTCACGGCAGGAAAACGTCGTTATTACATCGATGTAAAGTCTGTAAATCAAGGCATTACGCTTTCAATGACAGAGAGTACGCGTCGTTTCGACAGCCGGAATGGTAAGTTTTATTACGAACGCAACAAAGTGATTATTTATCCGCAGGATCTGCAGAAATTTGCGATGGCTTTTCGTGAAGCAGCCGATTTCCTGGAAAAATACCTCAAAGAACATCCTCATTTATTGAATCATCCCTTGGCTGATAGCCTTGTTGATTCAGGTGAAAAAGCAAGCTGATCCATAATAGACTTTTACCCATTCCGTGTTATTATTTTGGTCTGGTTCATTCTTGAGATGCCCGGCCGAAGGTTGCTTTTTTATGTATCTTTGCGAATCTAATCCCGATCAAACCCAAATTTGCTAACATGGGCAAAATCATTTCAATAGCCAACCAAAAGGGTGGAGTAGGTAAAACCACTACTGCCATCAACCTTGGGGCCAGTCTGGCTGTTCTTGAGTATAAAACCTTACTTGTGGACGCTGATCCACAGGCCAATGCAACGTCTGGGGTGGGATTCGATCCCAGGAGCATTACCACCAGTATTTACGAATGCATCATCGACGATGTTGACCCACGTACAATTATTCTCAACACCCAGACGCCAAACCTGGACCTCATTCCGGCCCACATTGATTTAGTTGGAGCTGAAATAGAAATGATAAATTTACCCAACCGCGAAAAGATGATGCGTAAGGCCCTGACTAAGGTAAAAGATGATTACGATTTTATTATCATCGATTGTTCACCTTCTTTAGGGCTAATTACGGTAAATGCACTCACTGCGGCAGATTCGGTTATCGTACCCGTACAATGTGAGTATTTTGCATTGGAGGGATTAGGAAAACTGCTCAACACCATTAAAATTGTTCAAAGCCGTTTAAATACCAATCTCGACATAGAAGGAATCTTACTTACTATGTATGATGGACGTTTGCGTTTATCCCGCCAGGTAGTCGAAGAAGTGAAAACCCATTTTCAATCAATGGTATTCGATACAATTATCAACCGAAACACTCGCCTGAGTGAAGCTCCAAGCCATGGCCAGTCCATCATTATGTTTGATGCCGATAGTATTGGAGCTCTCAATTATCTTAACCTGGCGCGGGAGATTTTACAAAAAAATAAATTGACCCCTCATCCCCAACACCAACAGGAAAATAATTTAAACATCCATGACAACTAATAAAAAATCAGCCCTCGGGAGAGGACTTAGTGCCATTCTTCAAAGTCCGGAAACTGATATTACTTCGAAAGACATTTCGGGCGAATTTGTGGTGGGTGCCATAGCCGAAATACCTATCGAACAGATTGAGGCCAATCCCTTCCAGCCCCGAACTGATTTTGAAGAACAGACCCTTAATGAATTAGCTGAATCTATTAAGGCTCAGGGTATTATTCAGCCCATTACAGTGCGAAAACTGGGCTACGATAAATATCAGCTCATATCGGGTGAGCGGCGATTAAGAGCAGCTAAAATGGCTGGTCTTGAGAAAATCCCTGCCTATATCCGGATTGCCGACGACGAGCAAATGCTCGAAATGGCTCTTATCGAGAATATTCACCGTGACGACCT